>JAKACU010000013.1 GCA_021821185.1 Bacillota bacterium | reverse complement strand
TAATCTTGCTCATCTAGTTTTTGTAACATTTTTGTGACAGACGAAGGTTGTACGGCAAGCGAGGAAGCTATGTCAGAGACTCGTGCATACCCTTTATCTTTCATCAATTCATAAATCTTTTCAAGGTAATCCTCCATGCTAGGAGTCAGCATGCACACGCCTACTTTCATGATCATTGTCTGTTAGTGTACTACATTTTATGAGACCTTGCATTGACCTGTAACACGGTGATTGGATGATATTAATTCTTTTGGAACTGCGCGTTTTGTAAAAAGGAATGGGCAGGTGTCTCTTGAACAGCTTCCCTTAAGTCGAAATGATAGGAGGTATTTCTCCGTGAAAAATCCGTTTGAATGGGATAAAAAGCAAGTATTCGCCTTTTTTGCTGCTGTCGTACTCGTTACTTTTTGGGTCATCACATTTTTTTCACAAGGACAGATTCAAACTGTAAAGCCTAAGGTCGCGATCGCCGCGTCTGCAGTTCGGCAAAAGGCAACAGCTCACATGATGGTGTATGTGGTCGGAGAAGTCAAGCGTCCTGGATTGTACTCCTTTGCTCTTGACTCAAGAGTCTATCAGGCTGTTGCTAAAGCGGGGGGCCTTACCATGCGTGCGGACAGTGCAGCAATTAATCTCGCGGCGGTTATGGAGGACGGCACTGAGATTGTGATTCCCGCAAAAGGTGCAATGCCCTTAAACACTTTCGCCAATCAGCATGGAACAAGTCATAGGCCGCGCTCCCATAAAGTGCAGGCGGGGCAACATGTACTCTTGAATCAGGCGAGTCTTAGCCAACTAGAGCAACTACCAGGTATTGGACCTAAAAAGGCGCAAGAAATTCTTGCTTATCGCACCAAGCACGGTAAGTTTGTGACCTTAGCGGGTATGCGCCATGTTAAAGGTATCGGGCAAAAGCTCCTCGCAAACCTTGAACCCTATCTCAGTTTACAATAAAAGCCGCGCAAGGTGATCTTGCGCGGGAGTCAATCAAGCTATAAACACCAAGGACTCACAAGATACGACGTGCCGTTTCGTAGACACTCGCCCAGTATCCGGTGGTTAGATCATCAATTTCGACACGCGAGCTTGCGGCGTTAATAAAATTGCCGCCGCCTATGTAAATGCCAACGTGTGAGAGCGGCCCGTCAGTCGCGAAAAAAACCAAATCGCCCGGCTGTAGGTCGCCTTTACTGATTGGCGTTCCTTCTTGTGCTTGATCCTGTGAAACGCGATCAAGCGATTTGCCGAATTGAGAGAAAACATACTGGGTGAAGCCCGAACAATCAAACCCTGTACTCGGCTGATTACCTCCCCAAGAGTAAGCGTAACCAAGGTACGTGCGCGCTTTTTGAACAAGCTGCGCTGAGAGGGAAGTCGGCGGCACCGGCGCCCGTTTAGCAGATCGTTCGATCAAGGAAAGGATCTGCGCTGTAACGGCACTGGTATTGCCCAAATGATGGGATTTCTTAAAATGAAGCACCGCACTTGAAGTAATCGAACCGAAATATTGGGTTATCCCTTCATCTTGTGGAAAGTAACCTAAGGACTTTAAATCTTCTTGTAAAACTTTAACTTGCTGGCCTGTCGAGCCTACTTGCAAGATCACCGGGCTTTCGGCAGCGTATACCGGACTCATTGCGGCGATACCTGCGAGATTACTTCCTATGATCATGGAAAGTGACGTGATAAGTAAAGATATACGCAAAAAAAACAAACTCCTTCCATGAGCCTCCGAGGTTAGTTGACGGGTTAGGGCTGAAGGTAGCCCATCCGAAATCGGATTCACCCCAAAAAAATGTCCCCCGTACTGATAAAATCTATCAGATTCGGCATTTTCATTCTGCGTTTCATTGTATCAACAGTCATCGTTTGCGACAAGACCAAAAATAGACCCTATGTGAGGGAAGTTATCAATATGCACAGAATTGTCACGATTTTCGGGATAAGTTTTTGTGCCGGATCCCTTGCGATTCTATCGCAATCCACAACATGGCTCTTTCTCCTTATCGTCGTGCTACTTGCTATCCTCTTTTTGCTGATAGGAATGTTACGGTACATCGTATCAAAGACGCATCCATTACCTCGCTTTGCATGGCCCTTATTTCTCTTCATCATAGTCTTGGGTTGGGTGTGCGGAGGGCAGTACGCATGGGATGATGAAGTGTCTCACCAACGTCTTCAAGCTGAACTGTTACAGGCCAATCATCATACAAGCGTACTAACTGTCTTGCAAATTGATGGGCCCGTGCAAAGAAAAGCAGCGCATAGCCTCGCTTTTGCTGCTAAGGTATGCTCTTTTTACGATGAACGTGGCGCCTATTTTGTGGCAGGGCAGCCCGTTGTTTGGTTGACGATCAGCGGGGAGCATAGATCGGACATAGCACAGGCTTCTATTTTTTCACAAAAGTTTTATACTGCCTCATCAGAGCTGCATTCGATGGACTATATCGCGGCGTATGTGCGATTTCATGCAGTGGTCAAGGGCTCCTTTGCCACAGCCTTATTGCGTAGAAAAATCAACGTGCTTGCAAGTACCTCGATCTACGGTGTTCATAAGGTGGCAAATCAATATCACTTCCCAAGTCTGTATGCATGGCAAGGGTATCTCATCGAGTTGGCGCAGGATCGTTTGCGCACCGCCTATGGTGCTTTAGGAACGATGGCGTTGGCGTTTGCCGTTGGTGACCGTTCTGCGATTAGCAGTCAGACGGTCAAGGCATTTGCTGCGGTTGGGATAATTCATGCTTTGGTTGCATCAGGGGCGACGATTCGAATGATCATTCATCCCGTTGTCATTTTATTACGACAAAAGTGGCGGGTGCGTTATGGACTTTGGTATGTGGTTTCCCTGCTTCTTATCTGCATTATCGTGATCTTATCTGGCCTTGCGCCTCCTGCTTTGCGAGCAGGTCTGGTTGTGATGTATGAGTTGACAGCTATACTCGTGCATCGAAATGGGGATCAACTTACGGCCAATGTGCTTGCCGCTTGTTGTCTTACTCTCATGGAACCACACCTTTTGCTTGATCCTGGGGTAATTGTGTCGTTTGTTGCTGTAACAGCATTTTCTTTGCTTCCGGCTCGTCTTGCCGCTTGGTGGTTATCTTTCATCCGTTTTCCTCGCTTGCGGATGATCCTTGCCCGTGGGCTTGCTGCTGATCTGGCCGTAGCACCTGTCGCTTTATTTGAGTTTTCGCAGTTATCCCTTGTCTCCTTGCTGACCAACATTGTTCTTTATCCGGTGCTTGAATGGCTATTGCCCATGGCATGGATCTGTTTGGTACTTGCTATCCTTGCGCCACCCTTAGCCCATGGTCTACAACCTATCGTGGCCTTTATCTATCAACTGGCGATCGCGAGTGTTCAGAGCATTAGCTATGCGGGGGCGACGCTGAAACTGTCTGCTCCATCTTTACCAAGTCTCGTTGTTTATGAAACTCTTTTGCTTTTGATCTTGTTCATAGGTAGAAGGTATACATGGCGCCATCCTGGCAGATACTTAGAGTAACAAGTTTTCATCGTCGACCGGGGAAGGTGAACCGATGTTATCGGAAGAAGTGTTGAATGATCTTGATTTGTTGACCGAAAAACTTTTGCTTGATGCTTATATGATTCGAGATAACCCGTCGTGGAAAAACTTGGTCGTACTTTTGCAGACAGCAGCGCAAGTGGGAGAACACTTGCAACAGCGTTCCAAAACGTGAACGAACTACCTATCATGCGTAGGACGCTAGTGATGTTCATTTTAAGCCTGTTGTTCGTGACTGTCATGTCGACCATTCAGAGCCACCATAGAAACCCTACACCAAACATGATTACACCGGACAATCCATTGCGTATTCTCTAAAAGAGAATGCGCAATTTTGTTTTGGCAGATAGTAAGAAGGCACACTCGGTGAGAAGGGATGATCGCATGTGGCTCGAATAGTTATTGCAGGGGCTGGTTATGGGGGCGTTATGGCTGGTAAGAAATTCGAAAACAATCATACGCCATTTGTCATGATCAATAAACACAGTTATCATCAATTTATTACATGGCTTCATGAAGCAGCTGGCGGAAGGAACCATGTGGATGATTACAAAGTAGAGTTAACCGACATTTTTTCAAGACATGGAACGATGCTTGTTAAAGACGAAGTCACAGGAATCGATCGACAAGAAAACAAGCTGCTAACAACGCGCGGCAGTTATCCATACGACTATGCGATCATTGCCTTAGGCAGTGCACCAGAGTTTTTTGGTATTCCAGGGTTAAGCGAATACAGCATGCAATTGCGTTCCCTTGAAACGGCACGGCAAATTCGAACGCGAATTGAGCGAGAGTTTGCCCGCTTTAAGGATCACAAAGAGGACAAAAAACTACGTATTGTTGTTGGGGGCGCCGGACTGACTGGTATCGAGTTTGTTGGTGAACTCCTTGAATGGTTGCCAAAGCTATGTACGAAACTGGGTATTTCACCATCCTCCTTTGAAGTGATCACGATTGAAGCTACGGATACGATCTTACCTGCGCTGATGCCTTCGTTGCAAAAAACGGCAAGGGACGTTCTTGAACACAAAGGTGCTAAGATCATGATAAGCACAAAAATCGAACGGGTTGAAGAGGGTCGTGTGTACTTAGGTTCTGGTGAGGTCATCGAGGCCGAGACGATCGTTTGGACTGGTGGTGTGCGTGCGAACATGATCTTGTCGCAAGCTGGACTGACTTGCGATCGCAGAGGGCGGGCAGAAGTCAATGATTACCTGCAATCCACCGATGATGAACGACTATTTATCATCGGTGACTGTGCATCCCTCGTACAAGCAGGCAGACCACTGCCGCCGACGGCACAAATGGCGACCCAGATGGGGCAATTGGCCGCGAAAAACATACTCGCTTTACTTGCCAAGGAGCCAATGCAAAAATTTCATCCTAAAATGCTCGGGACGTTAGCATCGCTTGGCAGTGAGCAAGGGGTGGGCACACTCGGCAAATTTCCTACATCAGGCGCGACGGCTGGTTTGGCAAAAGATTTGACCAAAGTGAAGTATCTTTATCAATTGGGTGGCTTGCGTATGGTCACGCATATTCGTAAACCGCTTTTAAAACAAACTGCATGGCAGGTGTAATGTTTCGTGGAAAAATCGTTTTATGGAGCTGTAGGCGATCTGCGCCATGGTAATCTGGCGAAATTGTACGTTATGTACCATGTGAACGACAATGAAGCTCTACGGTATTTTACGCGTGAGATCGAACACGCTATGGTACACCGTGATCCGCAATTCACGCCAGAAACGGTAATTCATTCAGGGCAAACTGCCACCTTTACGCAAGCTGTCATCGATGCCAAAGGTGGCGATCTGTTTTCTAGTCACGTTATCGTTGTTTACACGGGATTTGATTATCTGACCGCATCGGTTAAGGCACAGGCTATGGATGAGATTACACCATTGCTTGACTCTGTGTTCAAGGATTCCTTACCTGCACCCATGATTCTCGTGACGGCGGCGGAAAAATTGGATGAACGCAAAAAGTGGACCAAGCGTTTTTTGCAGGATAAAGAGGTATGTGTTATTCATGCAGGCAAGTGGCGTCGTGATGAATGGCGTAGCCTGCTTACAGAGTGGATGGATAAAAATGTGACGTTATCCACATCACAAATGGATCTCGTGATCGAGCGATCAGGTGATTCCTTTGGATTGCTCTATCAAAGTATGCAAAAGATCAACACGTATGCCTTATCTGAACATGCGTTACAAGATCATGTGCTACGCGAACTCGTCCCTGATGAGAGCGAATCTGATTTGTTTCATGTTATTCGTTTGGCCATAGAAGGGCATTCTCTTGAGGCACATCGGGTCTTTCGTGAATTATCCAGCACGCAGTCGTCTTTCGCGTTACTGTCTCTCTTATCACGTCAGTATCGATTGATTGCGCGAGTCTCAGATTCACGCAATAAAATGCAAACGGATCGTGATTTGGCGATCAAACTTGGTGTTCATCCTTATGCCTGTAAAGTAGCTCGAGAACAAAGCAAGTTCATCTCGGCGCAACAATGTCGTGAGCTTTTGATTGACTTGGCGGAACTTGAGTACAAGATCAAGTCCGGTCAGCTATCTGAGCAAACAGCGGTTGATTGGTGGTTTTTGCGAGGCACGAAGGGGGCATAGATGTGAGACAACGGTGTTTTATGCACGAAAAAGGAGACGTGTCATGGCGTCTCCTTTTACTATCAATGGCAGTAAAAATATCACATCGCAGCTTTGTTATAGCGCTTAGTCAAGCGTGATTTTTTACGGGCGGCGAGATTCCGATGAACAATCCCTTTTGTTACCGCCTTGTCCAAAGAACGTGTAGCACTGCGCAAGGCGGTTTGCGCCGTCTCCATGTCGCGCTGACGCAGCGCGTTTTCAAACCGCTTCAACGAGGTGCGCAACGCTGATTTTGCTGCAGCATTACGGATCGTCCGGTTTTTGGACACAATCACGCGTTTAATCGCAGACTTGATATTCGGCAAATGGATTCACCTCCTCACGACGTCCTTATCTAATTTGAGCAGTCTACATTGTATCACGGAGCATCTGGTGAAGCAACCTGCGCATACTACGAACAAGGTGTTCATAAAATCGGGGGGATGTTGGGTGTGGAAACCACGAGGCCCCATGGGCCGTGTGACCGAGTTGCACAGCGTGCAGGAACAACCGTGGGCATGGCAAAGCGTTCGGACGGATCTGGCTGTTGAAATCCATGAGAATATTTCTAGAACATCGCGAAACATACCAGGATTGACCGTCGATGTTGATGAACAAGAGCAAATTAAGACTACGCGCATGCAAATTACTACGCAAGCAGCATCGAAAGCTATGCAAAGGCTTCAAGGTACTTATGTTACGCTTGAAGTTCCCGAACTTCGGCATAAAGATCCCGATTTGCAAGAACAAGTGGCTATTTCTTTAGCACAGGAATTAAAAACGTACATTCATGTGCCTGAGCAAGCTGTAGTTCTTGTGATTGGCCTAGGCAACTGGAACGTGACGCCGGATGCACTTGGACCTTTGGTCGTGGAAAATCTTTTTGTAACACGGCATCTTTTTCATCTAATGCCAGAAATGTTAGAAGAAGGATTTCGTTCGGTGTGTGCGATCGCACCAGGGGTGCTTGGCATTACGGGCATTGAGACGACGGAAATTGTACAAGGTGTCGTGGATCGAGTCAAGCCAGACCTTGTGATTGCTATTGATGCGCTTGCTGCTCGTTCGCTAGATCGTGTTAATACCACCATTCAAGTGGCAGATTCGGGAATTCAGCCAGGCGCTGGGGTAGGTAATCACCGTCGTGCGCTCAATAAGGAAACGCTTGGAGTCGATGTGATTGCGATAGGGGTCCCTACCGTCTTGGATGCAGCGACGATCGCTTCAGACGCGATGGATGTCCTTCTAACTCATCTAGAAAATAAAGTTCCTGGAAATAGTGCTTCAAAAATTCTTAATCAATTTGACCACGATGAAAAACGGCAATTGATCTCGGACTTGCTTCAACCGATTGGTAACAATCTTATGGTGACGCCTAAAGAAATCGATGAGTTTGTTGAAGATATCGCGCATGTGGTGGCTATGGGACTTAACTTAGCCATGCACCCAGCCATGACGATTGATGATGCTAAATCATTGACGCATTAAATTTTTGAATGGATACGTCACAATGAGGCATAGGCTCGTCTTATCTCGCATAGTTTCTGTTAACTAGGCCGTATGCGGATGGTGACGAGTATGCATGACCGCGCTGTGCGAAATGTGAAAAAAACAGCATCTGTACTGATTTTTCTCGCGATGTCTGGCTTGACCATCAGTGGCGGAGCACTGGTGATCGCGGCGACAATGAATGTGTTTGTCGCCAAACTCGATGCCCCCTCTGCGGAGTCTTTACCGCCCTCGTTAGCAAAAGCTGGAGCTAAAATGGAATTTGTGCATGGGCAAAAAGTGCTGTATGAACCCGTTTATGTACTGCCACGTACTACACTTTCAACCGTCATGGATCAAGCTTTAGCCAAATCGCCGGATCCCGCAGCGAGTTTTGCGCAAAGAGATGCGGTGGGCATCGGGGTATTTTTGCAAAGACAATTGCATAGTGCACTGATGTCCTTATTGCACGATGCCGTACGTACGCAAAATGTGCAAGATACCCCGATGATTTCTGTGACAAGTGGGCAATAATAACATTGCTTCGATCATCCAGCACCACCTATATAGAGACGAAAGCAAGGTAACAATTGCTTCCGCCTCTTTTTATAGCGTAAAATTGACGTATTCTTGTTTACATTGTTGGGAGGACCACCGTGTCAAATAACGACGCCATTTCACGCGTTCGCAATTTCAGCATCATCGCTCATATCGACCATGGCAAATCAACACTTGCCGATCGGATTCTCGAATATACAGGCGCATTGTCAGCGCGCGAAATGCAAGACCAAGTGCTCGATCAGATGGATTTGGAGCGTGAACGGGGAATTACGATCAAGTTGCAGGCGGTACGCCTAACCTATCGAGCAGACGACGGTGAGGCGTATACGTTAAATTTGATCGATACACCAGGGCATGTCGATTTTACTTATGAAGTGTCTCGTAGCCTGGCTGCTTGCGAAGGCGCTTTGCTAGTCGTTGATGCAGCACAAGGCATTGAAGCGCAGACGCTAGCCAATGTGTATTTGGCTCTAGATAACAATTTGGAAATTTTGCCTGTGATTAATAAAATTGACCTGCCATCAGCTGATCCGGAAAAAGTGCGTACAGAAATTGAAAATGTGATTGGTCTTGATGCATCAGAAGCGGTGCTCGCTTCTGCAAAATCGGGTATTGGCATCAAGGAGATCTTAGAACAAGTCGTGCAAAAGGTGCCGGCGCCCGTCGGTGATTTGCAAAAGCCTTTGCAGGCGTTAGTCTTTGATTCCCACTATGACGCTTACAAAGGTGTAATTGTGTATGTGCGTGTCATGAATGGTAGTATTCGCCCGGGCATGCCGATTCGTATGATGGCGACGATGGCTGAATTTGATGTCGTTGAGGTAGGCGTCTTTAAGCCACGCATGACGGCCATTGACGAACTTCGCGCAGGTGATGTTGGGTACATTGCGGCGGCCATCAAATCGATTGCCGATACGCGCGTTGGCGATACGGTGACGAGCGCGCAAAATCCAGCGCCCGATCCATTGCCTGGGTACCGAAAGATCAATCCTATGGTGTTTTGCGGTATCTATCCTGTGGATTCTTCTGACTATCCGGAACTTCGCGAGGCTTTAGAACGTCTTGAACTGAATGATGCCGCGCTGAGTTATGAACCGGAGACGTCCTCGGCCTTGGGCTTTGGTTTTCGTTGTGGATTTTTAGGCCTGCTACATATGGAAATCATGCAGGAGCGCTTAGAGCGTGAATATGGGTTAACGCTCATCACGACAGCACCCAGTGTCATTTATCATATCTATACGACGGCAAATACGATGTTTTCTATTGACAATCCTAGTTTATTACCTGAACCAGGGAAAATTGATCATGTCGAAGAGCCCTACGTGCGTGCCCATATTATCGTGCCAAAAGACTTTGTTGGAAGCGTTATGGAACTATGTCAGGAAAAACGCGGTGTCTTTATGGACATGCAGTATCTCGATGAAACACGTGTGACGCTCATTTATGAACTTCCCTTAACGGAAATTGTATATGATTTCTTTGATCGTCTCAAATCAAGCACGAAAGGTTATGCCTCCTTTGATTATGAGTTAATCGGGTATCGCGAAAGCGACCTTGTCAAGTTGGACATTTTGCTCAACGGAGAAACGGTGGATGCCTTGTCGTTTATCGTGCACCGCGAAAAATCCTATTCACGCGGTAGAACACTGTGCGAAAAGTTGAAGGACTTGATTCCCAGGCAAATGTTTGAGGTGCCTGTGCAAGCGGCGATTGGCAATAAGGTCATCGCTCGTGAAACGATTCGCGCTATGCGTAAAAACGTTCTTGCCAAGTGTTACGGCGGTGACATTTCTCGTAAACGAAAGTTGCTTGAGAAGCAAAAGGAAGGTAAAAAGCGTATGAAGCAAGTCGGTAATGTCGAAGTTCCGCAAGAAGCGTTTATGGCGGTGCTCAAACTTGACTGACCACGTGCTAAAGACACTCATGCCACGCTCACTTTATGTGCACATTCCTTTTTGTCATAGTCGTTGTTTTTATTGTGATTTTACAACCTTTGTCGCGGATATTACAGTGCGCGAAAGGTATGTGGAACATCTCATCAAAGAGATTGCCCTCGTCGCAAAAACCTACACGAAAGGTGAACGGATTGTTCTTGATACGGTGTTTTTTGGCGGTGGCACACCAACGTTACTCTCACCAGAGCAGTGGCAGAAAATCGCATCGGCGATAGATAGCTATTTTACGCGATCAGATACTTGTGAATGGACAGTAGAAGCCAATCCAGGCTCTACCGACGTGTCACTTTACGAGACGTTGCGTGCGATCGGTGTCAATCGCCTAAGTTTCGGAGCACAAACGTTTGACGATGGCTTACTGCAAGCTATCGGTCGTTTGCACTTGGCAAGTGACGTGAAAAAGAGCGTTGACCGCGCCCGCCAAGCGGGCTTTAAACGGATCAATCTCGATCTGATGCTTGGCTTGCCCGATCAGACAATCGAGGATGCTTTGTTTGCCGTCGATGAAGTGTTGCGCATGTCCATTACGCATATTTCTGCGTATGGACTTAAAATTGAAGCAGGAACACCGTTTGCGAAGTGGAATCAACAAGGTTTGTTAAGACTACCTGGTGAGGATCTCGAAGTTGCTATGTATGAGGCTGTTCGCAACAGACTTATATCACAAGGGTTTGTCCAGTATGAAATAAGCAACTTTGCTACCGCAGGTGAACAAGCGCGCCATAACCTTGTTTATTGGACAAACTTACCTTACTTTGCTGTTGGCGTGGGCGCGCATGGTTATGTGTTTGGTGAACGGTATGAAAATGTGCGTTCCTTGGCGCACTATGCAGCATCTGTTGACCAAGAGAGGTTGCCCATGGCTACGGTTGAAACGGTGACCCCGCAAGCGTCTATGGAGGATACCATGATGCTAGGCCTGCGCTTGCAACAAGGCGTGTCAATGAATGATTTTGAACGCATGCATGGTGTTCCCCTGCGGCGGGTCTTTGGACAGCAAGTGGAAAATTTGCTTGCTAAAGGATTGCTGATGCAAGAACACGATCGATTGCTTATACCAGCTAAGCACTATGAAATCGCCAATGTGATTTTTGAAGAATTTATTGGCGTTTGCTCGTGATTATTCGCGCACTTTTTGCGCCAGACAGTTGACATGGCGGGGCGCGTTTTGATACATTCTGGTTAACAATTAGCACTCGACGCATTTGAGTGCTAACAAGCGGAAATAACTCAGACACAAAAAGGAGGATGTCCAATGCTTACAGACAGACAAAAAATGATTTTGCGCATGGTCGTGGATGATTATGTCGTGTCTGCCGAGCCGATTGGTTCGCGAACCATTTCCAAACATCCCAACCTTGGTTTGAGTGCCGCAACGATACGTAATGAAATGGCCGATTTGGAGGAGATGGGTTACCTCGAACAACCGCATGCGTCTGCAGGACGTATCCCATCACAACAGGGATATCGTTATTATGTAGATAATCTGGTGAATTCCGATTCGAAAATCAGTGTAGATGATTTTACGATGATAAAATCGCTGTTCACAGATAAAATCGATGAGATGGAACGTGTTGCGCAACAAACAGCGGTGATGTTGTCTGGGCTTACTCAGTATACGGGGCTTGTACTAGGTCCACAGGTGTATGACACAGTGCTTAAAAATTTGCAGATCATCCCGTTAAATGATCACTCAGCAGTGGTTATCGTGGTGACATCCACAGGCCAAGTGCAAAATCGCACCGTGACCTTTCCGGAAGGCATAGCCATGGACGAAGTTGAGCGGCTTGTCGGTATTGTCAATCATCGTTTGCAAGGCACGCCGATGTACAAAATGCGATCACGGATGCTTGAAGAAATCATGCATGAAGTTGCTCGCAGCGTAGGCGATTACGAGGAAGCCATTCGTTTACTTGATCAAATTGCTCCAACGATTGGTTTAGAAAATGAGGCAAAAGTGTACTTAGGCGGGGCAACCAACATGTTGCTACAACCTGAGTTTCAAGATGTCCAAAAGGTGCAGCCGGTTCTGTCTTGGCTTGAACATCGCGATCGCGTTATCGAAGCTTTAAAATCAGATGGACGTGTTGTGCAGCATCCATCCGTGCGTATCGGTATCGAAAATGACGTGAAGACGTTGCAAGACTGTTCGCTGATCACGGCGACTTATCATGTATCAGGTGTGCCTGTGGGCGTTATCGGTGTGGTTGGTCCCACGCGGATGGAATATGGTCGTGTCATTCGCTTATTGCACCATGTATCACTCGGGTTATCTGAACTATATTCGAAGTTTTATAACGGGTCATGATGAGGTGGAGGAGGCAAAGAATGAAAGATAACGAAGAGATGCCGCTCTCGGATAGTGAAACACAAGAAGCCAATAACATGCAAAAAAATCACGTTGATGCAACGGCATCTAGCGACACCGAAGCTTCGAATGATATTGTAAAAGATGAAGCGGACGACCTAAAAGCCCAAGTAACCGATCTTGAGAATCGTTTGGTACGCGTCTACGCTGATTTGGACAATCTGCGTCGAAGAAGCAGAATTGAAAAGGAAGAATTATCGACGTATGCCAATAGCAAATTAATCACAGAGATGTTGCCTGTTGTTGACAATTTAGCGCTTGCTTTGCAAGCTGCGGCAGGCAAAGAAGATGACGATCTTGTAAAAGGCGTGGACATGGTCTTTAAACAATTTCTTGGCATTTTAGAGAAATCCGGTGTGACGATGATCAATCCCGTTGGTGAGGCTTTTGACCCAAATCGCCATGAAGCTGTGCTTTCTGAACCTGCTGAAGGAACGGAAGCAGGCGTTGTCCTACAGGTGCTTCGTACAGGGTATCTGTTAGGCGATCGGGTACTTCGCCCGGCCATGGTTAAAGTAAGCGGCTGAACATTATAAGGAGGTATATGAAATGGCAAAAGTGATTGGTATTGACCTTGGTACAACAAACTCATGCGTGGCTGTTATGGAGGGTGGCGAGGCTGTTGTCATCGCGAATGCAGAAGGTAACCGCACCACGCCTTCAGTCGTAGGCTTTGCCAAGAATGGTGAGCGACTTGTCGGGGATGTCGCCAAACGGCAGGCTGTTACAAACCCGGACAACACAGTGATTTCGATTAAACGGCATATGGGGACGAGTTACAAAGTGGGTATCGATGGTAAACAATATACCCCTCCTGAAATTTCGGCTATGATTCTGCAAAAATTGAAGTCTGATGCGGAAGCTTACCTTGGTGAAATGGTAACCCAGGCTGTGATTACCGTGCCTGCCTACTTCAATGACAGCCAACGACAAGCCACGAAAGATGCGGGTAAAATCGCTGGCCTTGATGTCCTTCGCATCGTTAATGAACCGACGGCAGCTGCGCTCGCTTACGGGTTAGATAAGACGGGTGATCATACCATCTTGGTGTATGACTTAGGCGGCGGTACATTTGACGTTTCCATTCTTGAGCTTGGCGATGGCGTTTTTGAAGTAAAAGCAACGAGCGGTAACAACCATCTCGGTGGCGATGACTTTGACGAACGCATCATGCAGCACCTTGCTGACAAATTTAAAAAAGAAAATGGCATTGATTTGCGTCAGGATCGCATGGCCATGCAGCGTCTGAAAGACGCAGCAGAAAAAGCAAAAAAAGATCTGTCAGGTGTCATGTCGACGAGTATTTCCCTGCCCTTTATCACGGCCGATGCGACAGGTCCTAAGCACCTTGAAGAAACATTGACGCGAGCCAAATTCGATGAGATCACGGCTGACCTTGTGGAAGCCACAATGGGTCCTACACGGCAAGCGTTGAAAGATGCTGGCATGTCAGTCAATGACATTCACAAAGTCATTCTTGTCGGCGGATCGACACGTATTCCAGCTGTGGTGGATGCGATTAAGAAATTGACGGGTAAAGAACCTTCTAAAGGTGTCAACCCAGACGAAGTCGTAGCTCTTGGCGCCGCCATTCAAGCTGGCGTGTTAACCGGCGATGTGACGGGTGTCGTGCTGCTTGACGTCACGCCATTGTCTTTAGGTATTGAAACACTTGGGGGCGTTATGACACGTCTTATCGATCGCAACACGACGATTCCTACCTCGAAAAAACAAGTCTTTTCGACGGCAGCAGACAATCAGACATCCGTGGAGATTCATGTCTTGCAAGGTGAGCGGGAGTTTGCGCGTGATAATAAAACGCTGGGCCGTTTTACACTGAGTGATTTGCCACCGGCACCACGTGGTATACCACAAATTGAAGTCGCGTTTGATCTTGATGCAAATGGCATCGTCAATGTGTCGGCGAAGGATCTCGGAACTGGCAAATCCCAACGTATCACGATCACGTCATCTGGCGGTTTAAGCAAAGATGAAGTTGAACGCATGGTCAAGGAAGCTGAACTCAATGCCGAAGCTGATCGTAAACAACGTGAAGAAACGGAACTTCGCAACCAGTCAGACAGCTTGATTTACCAAACCGATAAAACAATCAAGGACCTTGGCGAAAAAGCGAGCGCTGAAGAAAAAGAAAAAGCGGAAGCAGCCAAAGTGAGCCTTCAAGAAGCGTTAAAAGGCACGGATGTGGAAGCCATTCAAAAAGCCCATGATGAACTAAGCAGTGCGATTCAGGCGTTGTCAGTCAAACTGTATGAACAAGCAGCACAGCAAGAGCAAGGTGATGCATCGGCACAAGGATCAGACCATGTGGTGGATGCTGATTATAATGTAGTTGACGAAGACAAGTAATGCTGTAAGATACAATTTGTGCAGTGCACCTTAAAAAGGAGAGTTCACTCTCCTTTTTAAGGCATTCTTATGTACAACGCTATTAAGGGAATGAGGGACGCCCCGGTGAGCAAACGGGATTATTATGAAGTGCTGGGCGTGGGTAAATCCGCGACGCCCGACGAATTAAAAAAAGCGTACCGTGGACTTGCCCGTAAATATCATCCTGACGTCAATAAAGAGGATCCCAATGCCGCTGAGAAGTTTAAGGAAATCAATGAGGCTTATGAAGTCTTAAGTGATGACACGAAGCGCGCAAACTATGATCGGTTTGGTCATGAAGATCCAATGCAAGGTGCGGGAGCAGGAGGATTTGGCGGTTTTCAGGGACAGGACTTTGGCGGGATAAACGATATCTTTGATATGTTTTTTGGTGGTGGGGGAGGACGCAACCGTGGGCCACAACGCGGTGCAGATCTTGAATATGCAATGACAATTGAGTTTAAAGATGCTGCTTTTGGCATCAAACAAGAAATTGAAATTCCGCGGACAGAAACGTGTGAAACGTGCCACGGCAATGGTGCTAAACCTGGCACAAAAGTCGAGACATGTTCAACGTGTAAAGGAAGCGGAATGCAAGAATTCTATACCAATACGCCGTTTGGACGCATGGTCAATCGAAGGACGTGTCCAACTTGTAAAGGTTCAGGCAAGAAAATTACCACGCCGTGCACGGAGTGTAAAGGCGCCGGAACAGTTCGCAAACGTCGTAAGATCGAAGTGAATATTCCGGCTGGTGTTGACACAGGAACGCGCATGCGAATCTCAGGTGCTGGTGAAGCGGGAGAAAAAGGTGCTTCTTCAGGCGATCTCTACATCGTCGTACGTGTGAAGACTCACGACTTTTTCAAACGTGACGGCAACGATGTGTATTGCGAAGTGCCAATTACCTTTGTCCAGGCAGCCTTGGGCGACGAAATCACCGTTCCGACATTGTACGGGAGAGAGTCGTTACGAGTACCCGAAGGAACGCAAACAGGTACCTTATTTCATTTCAAGGGCAAGGGCATGCCTAAGCTTGGTAATGGCGTATCAAAAGGTGACCAACACGTACGTGTCATCGTACAGACGCCGAGTAAATTGAATGATCGTCAAAAGGATTTGTTCCGTGAACTGTCTAGAGAGTTTGGCGAGGATGCTCATGAACAATCAAAGTCCTTTTTTGAACGTGTAAAAAGTTCGTTTTTGGGCGAATAAACGAGAGCATGAGTAAGAGAAAAAGGACATGCGTAGTTGTAGAGGATTCCGTTTTGGGGTAGAAAATTAGAAATGATAGATGAAATGGCGTGTGAATGTGTAACTTCAACGGCATTAAATCAGCAGCATCCATCCAGAAATTGCTCGATGTATTGACGGATTCATCGCTCAGACAGTTTCCTAGTTATGAGGATTACTAGATATCCTCCTAAACCCCATTGCCTTCTGGTTTCCGCCAGCATGCAATGGGGTTTTTTGTGTATTTGTCACGCAACCCAATCTTGCGCATGAATAGTCATTGTACATTTACTGAATAAGTATGTTGACAGTCACAGTAGTGTGACTTATGATGTTATTGCTGAGGTGACCATATGAGTGAGAACAAAATCACATCCGACCTGCTGCGAGGACATACCGATACGATGATTTTGCGGCTTTTATCCGAAGATGATCGCTATGGCTACGAAATTGTCAAATTGATTGCCGAGCGCTCAGGTGGTGAGTATGAATTGAAGGAAGCTACGATGTACTCCAGCGTCCGGCGGCTTGAGGCAGATGGTGATATTGAGTGGTATTGGGGCAATGAATCCCAGGGCGGACGGCGTAAGTATTTTCGGATTACCGAAAAGGGTAAGTCCACTTATGCTAGCAACAAAAGTAATTGGGAGTACGCAAAGCGCGTTCTCGACACCTTATTGTAAGGAGACTGGATGTTATGAATGAGAAATTGACGTTCTATTTGAACGAGGTATTTGCGCCATATGATGGGATAAAGAGCGTTAGCGAACTAAAGGCTGACCTTCTTTCCGATTTGCAGGAGCGGCTCCGTGAACTCAAAGCCGAAGGCAAGGACGATGAAACGGCTTTTGAAATGACCATTGACAGCATTGGCGATATTGAGCAAACGGTAAAAGAGGTCGCCAACCTCTCTCGCTCGCTGGAGCGCCAGGTGCTGATAAACTTCAGTGCGAGCAATCTGAAAGAGAGTGACTTGGCGGGAGTTAGTTTACACAAAGGAAAATTCAAGGCGAGCGTATTGCGCGGAGCCGACTTTGCTGGCGCTGATTTAACCGGTAGCTCGTTTGAGGCCAGCGATGCGCGAGAAGCCAACTTTGACGGCGCAAATCTGACAGACTGCAACTTTTCCGCCACTGACCTTGCGGATACGAGCTTTTGCAAATCTGTCCTTGTACGCACCAACGTGAACGTTTCCACCCTGAAAGGCGCGAAGTTCATTGATACAAGACTGACCGATGTCAAGCTGACCATGAGCGACCTTAGAAAAACAATCTTTGAGAACTGTATCTTTAACGGTGTCGATTTCAAACATTCCGATTTGCGAGGAATTTGTTTTGCAGGGCAGACCCTCATCGGTGTCAAGTTTGACAAGTCTGCATTGAACGACGTTTCGTTTAGGGGAGCGACACTCAAGAACGTGTCATTCACTCTACCTTTTTCCGTGACAAACAAATCTTACCTTGCCATCAAAACCGTCTGCTTTGACGGCGCGACGATGGATAAGCTGACCTATGCTGCGCTTAAAGGCTTACGGGTCGTTGATTTGTCAAACGTTACGGTCATATAAGGGAGTAAGAAATATGCAAGTATCGGCGATCCAAGTGAAGGGACTTCAAAAGTCCTACAAACAGCTTCATGTCCTGAAGGGTGTAGATTTCGAAGTGAAGCAGAGCGGTATTTTCGCCCTACTCGGTTCTAACGGGGCGGGAAAGACAACGATTCTCAAAATTCTCACCACGCTGCTTAAGCAAGACAGCGGAATCGCCGCCGTTAACGGATTCGATGTTGCGTCAAAGCCCGACAATGTGCGGCAGTCGATCAGCCTGACCGGACAATTTGCTTCATCGCTTCGGACTGACCGACGCTGCCAACCGCAGGGTATCCACCTATTCGGGTGGCATGCGCCGCAGGCTCGATCTCGCTATGAGCCTTGTCGGAAAAACGCAGCTCATTTTCCTAGACGAGCCGACCACTGGGCTCGACCCAGAGGCGCGCATTGAGGTTTGGAAGATTGTCAAAGAGCTTGCCGACGGTGGTACGACGGCATTCCTGACCACGCAATATCTGGAAGAGGCTGAGCAGCTTGCGGATCGAATTGCCATCCTGCATGAGGGTAGGATTATCGCCAACGGCACGCTTTTGGAGCTAAAAAAAACTATTTCCTCCCGCAAAAGTGGAGTACGTGGAAAAACAACCTACATTGGAAGAGATATTCCTCGCAATCGTTGGAAAAAAGGAGGAAAAGTAAAATGGAATCGATACAAAAACACTTTTTCAGCGACATAGGCGTTATGTTTGGACGTTCCATGCGCCATATATTGCGCAGTATGGATACCATCATCACGGTCACCATCATGCCAATTGCTTTTATGCTGTTGTTTGTCTATGTGTTCGGCGGCGCAATTCAATCCGGCACGGATAACTATGTGAATTACCTTTTGCCCGGTATACTGCTGATGGCTATTGCAAGTGGTATATCCTATACGGCTTACCGCCTCTTTATCGATATGCAACGGGGAATATTCGAGCGGCTTCACTCCATGCCGATAGCACGTTCGACCATTGCCGGACTGTCCGCAAAGTCGGTGGACGGCGCAAGCGCCTTTTCCTATCCGATTCTGTTCCTGCCGTTTATCAGCTCGGCGTTCGTGCCCACTAAGTCTATGCCGCCAGTCGTCCGCGACTTTGCCGAAAACCAACCCGTCAACTCAATTGTCGATGTAGTACGATCCTTGCTCGCGGGGCAGCCTGTCGGCAATGACATTTGGATTGCGCTTGCGTGGTGTTTAGGTATTCTTGTTGTTGCGTATGTCTTTGCAATGAGGGCTTACAAACGGAGAATATCATAAAATCGGTTATGTGAATTCGGACGGCGGTGGCTTTTAAATTTTGAATAGCAAAGCCACCGCCATTTTAGCAAGATAAAAGACCATTCAGATACAACCAATACCGCAGTCAGGTTTCCATTAAGATTTCAGGACACCACCCAATAGATCCTCATTCAATAGACCAGCGAGAGGTCCATCCTAACGTCTAATACCGAGGCATTTCATTAGGATGGGGTATACCTCGTCGTCACTTTCCATGTGACGAAGCGATCGCTCTTATTCATCCCGAAGAACCGGGGTAGAAGACCAAGAGTGCTTTCGATTAACCAATGATCTTGAATTGCATTTGATTGAGATGCTCAAGTTTCGGCAAATCGTGATGATACCTTTAGCAAAGAACCTGTTTCGTATGCCATACTTATTGCGTTAAAGGGCCGAAATGATTAATAGCATCGAGAGCGAGAACGCAGGAATAATGATAGATTACAGATGAGGTTTTGAATGTTAGATGGAAAAGAAGGAACAGATGGAGGATTGCTTTGGTCGTTTTAAAAATGATTGCACTGATTTTATCACTCGGTATGGATACGCTCATGATGTCCATGTCGCTAGGTTTCGTTCAAACCAAAGGGAAAGTCAAGATTGCTATTACGTTTGCATGTGCAGAAGCGCTAATGCCTTTTATCGGACTGCTAATTGGTAAAGGTACAGGTCAATTCATTGGGGATTGGGCTTCACTAATCGGAGGAATTGCGCTGTTAGCGGTTGCTGTATGGCTCATTTTCTTTGAAGAAGAGGAAGATGAGGAAGAGAAACTAAAACGGGATTTAGTGGGATTGACACTAATCCTGACAGCTCTGAGCATTAGTTTGGATGAGTTGGCAGTTGGTTTCTCAATCGGTCTCGTCGGTGTTCCCATCGCTTTAACGATTATTTTGATTGCATTGCAAGCTTTCACATTTACGTTTGTGGGGCTAACGTTTGGTTTGAAGTTGAAACCTTTCCTTGGTGAATGGGCAGAGAAGTTGGCAGGTATTGTCCTTGGATTGCTCGGTATATGGATATTGATCGATGCAATTGTGCACTTGGTTCATCGTTGAGTTCTATAGGGGGTATGAGCTACAGAACGGGATGGTTTACCCTGTGCATGTTTATGCAATTTAGGATAGGTTCTGCCTATTTAGCTCTTGGGAAGAAGAGCTTAACTAGTGTTTTATGGGGGGATGTCATCGTGAGTGAAATCGCTCAAACACCAAAGCCACCTTATTATGCAGTGATTTTCACATCTGAACGCACTGATGGGGATCTTGGGTATGCAGAAATGGCAGAGGAAATGGTAAATCTCGCTATTGTTCAGCCTGGATTCTTGGGTATAGAAGGTGCCCGTGAGCGTGTCGGTATTACAGTATCTTATTGGGATTCACTTGAAGCTATTCAAAACTGGAAACAGAATGAACGGCATTTGATCGCCCAAAAACTTGGAAAATCTGATTGGTATTTAAGGTACAAAACCAGAGTCACTAAAGTTGAACGGGACTATGGGTTCGAAAAGGATTGATTCTGACGATAACCCGATTGGTTCTTATGCATGTATCGGGGGCGAGTACGCAGTGCGCCCGAAAGGGCTAGTGTGATTATACACAAGGGTTGAATGGTATGTTCTTTTAGTTTAAGTAAAAATTTTACATAATACACGTACTGAAAAGTGGTGATGATGTTGGAACTCATGCGTACTATTCGGCTGAAACTCGTGGTTTCTCCAGAGCAAGCAGAAGATTTGCGACTTACCTTGCAAGATACTTGGACGATTAGTTCATCACACATCAAATAAAACAGCCCTCCAATTGTCCTTATCTAGTACTCCCATGCCTGCAACAGATCGTGGGGAAACACTGCTTCCAAATTGGACATGATTCCATAACTTGAATGTTCAGCGGACACACAAGTAAAACTTGTTCAACATCAATGGCGTACCAATTGGCACGCCGTTTTTAATGTCATTCGCTTGTTCTTTGCGACATTTGCAGTTTGAAGGAACTGTCAATCACCGCACCTCCTAGACACTCGTTGCCTTGATAAAAGACCACTGATTGTCCAGGTGTGATGGCTCGCTGCGGTTTCGTGAATTGAACGGTGCATGTGTTATTTTCGCTAATCACAACTTGTACTTCTTGATCAGGTTGACGATAGCGAAACTTCGCCGTGCATGAAAGCTTCTCCCCGACAGTTTTTATCCTGTCATCCGTGAAATGAAGCTCTGATGCCCGTAATCCATCGCTATACAACAGGTCATTCGCGATGCCTTGCGCTACGTAAAGTATATTGTGATCCAGATCTTTATCGATGACAAACCAAGGTTCACCTGTACCGGAACCGCCGATGCGCAATCCATGTCGTTGCCCGATCGTATAATACATCAGACCATCATGTTGCCCCTTAATTTCTCCGTTCACTGTTTTGATGTCGCCAGGTTGCGCAGGCAAGTACGATTGCAAAAACTGTTTGAAGTTGCGTTCGCCGATAAAGCAGATGCCTGTACTATCCTTTTTCCTCGCTGTGGCTAAAGATAAGCGTGCGGCGATTGCACGAACCTCACTTTTTTGTAAAGAACCGAGCGGGAACAATGTTTTGGCTAACGCCTCTTGACCCAATAGATGCAAAAAGTACGTTTGATCCTTAGTAGAGTCGGCGGCACGAGTCAATTGGTACGTGTCTCCCTCTTGGGCGATATTGGCATAGTGCCCTGTTGCAAGATAGTCGGCACCGAGTGCAAGGGCACGATCGAGTAATTCTTTGAATTTAATCTCACGGTTACATAAGACGTCTGGATTCGGTGTGCGGCCCTTTTGGTATTCCTCTAAAAAATAATGGAAAACGCGGTTCATGTATTGTTTTTCAAAATTGACGCTGTAATACGGAATATCCAATTGTTCACACACGCGGCGTACGTCATCGAAGTCGTCTTCAGCCGTACAATGGCCAAGTTCATCAACTTCATCCCAATTTTTCATAAAAACACCGATCACGTCATAGCCCTGTTCTTTCAACATCCAAGCGGTCACCGAAGAATCTACTCCGCCTGACATGCCGACGACAACGCGTGTGTCTTGAGGTTTTTTGGTTGTCATCGCTGTACCACCTTTCTATGTTACACTATAACCAAATGCTCATTTTAACAAGGGCACAAGTTCGGGTAAAGGGGTATTGGTCTTGGATTTGTGGCGTTTCACGGTATCCACCACGTCAGAAGCGAGTGACGCTGTTTCCGCGGTTCTTGACGATCTTGTAGTACATGCTATCGAGATTGAAGATGTGCGAGATATGGAGGCACGGTTGACTACGCCTTTTGGTGAGTGGCTTGATGAGACCAGCACAACGATTCCGCCTGAAGGTGCGTTTGTGCATGCTTACGTTAAGGCAGATGCTAATGATGAGGTGCAGGCCGCTGTTTGGCAGGAAAAAATCGAAGCGGCTCTTGTTGCTGTAAAGACTTCTGGGTTACTGGTAGGCAGTCTGGCTATTTGGCATACGTTTATAGCAGAGGATAGTTATTTGCACGCGTGGCGTGATTATTATCATACAATTGAGGTGACAGACAGCCTTGCCATCGTACCTGCTTGGGAGATTGATTCATGGCAAGGTAAGGAAGGACAATGTGCGATCATCATGGAACCAGGTCTAGCTTTTGGCACAGGTACTCATGAAACCACGTTGCTCTGCATGCGGGCATTAGAATCCTGTGTCACAAAATCAGCGTCGGTTCTTGATGTTGGAACAGGGACTGGTGTGCTTGCTATTGCGGCAGCGGAATTTGGTGCACAAGATGTTTTGGCTTTGGATTTGGATCCGCTTGCCGTTGATGTTGCGAAAGAAAATTGCCAAATAAACCATGTGGATGACATAGTTATGGTGATGCAATCTGATCTTCTTAGCGCTGTTCCGTCACAAACTAGGTTTGATGTGGTTACAGCCAATCTGCTGCTTGATATCGTAAAAAAATTGTTGCCGGATATCACGTCGGTCTTAAAACAAGGCGGGTGTCTGATTGCATCGGGTATCGTTGCTTCACAGGCACAAGAAGCCATGCAAGCGATGTCCGAGCACGGTTTTTCTGACATACAAGTGTGGCAGGACCATGACTGGGTGGCCCTTATCGGCCGCGTAAAGGAGTAACCTATATGCAACGCTACTTTGTAAAAGATACGTGGCTTTGCGCAGGTCAAAAGATAACGATCGTCGGAGAAGATTTTCACCATATCGTTCGCGTTATGCGCATGAAGCCCATGCAATCCATTCAAATTGTGGCTAATGGTCAGGTGTGGCACGCACAGATCTCGGCGATTGGCAAAGATGCAGTTGAAGCCTGTGCGCTTGAATTGATCGACAAGAATGCGGAACCACCGATCGCGATTACCCTTTTACAAGGTTTGCCAAAAGGTGAGAAGATTGACGGGATCATTCGCCAAGCATGTGAAGTGGGCGTAACCCACCTTGCCATTTTTTCTGCTTTGCGTTCGGTGGGGAGCGTGCCGTGGGACAAACGTGAGCAACGTTTGACACGTTGGCGAAAGATGGCCAAAGAGTCTGCTGAACAGGCGCAACGCAGCATAATTCCGGAAGTGTCGTATGCTGATTCGCTTGAAGATGCGCTATCCAATCTCGCACAAGAGAAGGTAATTCTTGTGCCTTATGAAGCCCAAGACCAAGACTTAGAGACGCTCAAGGAAGTTGTTGACAAGGTGAGAAACAACGTCTCCTCCATCGCGATCATTATCGGTCCTGAAGGTGGTTTTGATCAGCGCGAGATTGCGTTAGTGACGAAGTATGGGGCTCACTTGTTAACCCTTGGGCCGCGAATTATGCGTACAGAAACTGCAGGCATTGTCACAGCAGCCATCGTTTTACATGATCTTTTTGGATGAAAGGAAGTACAGCCTTGCGTACAGTAGCTTTTCACACATTAGGATGTAAAGTGAACCAGTATGATACGGAAGCCATCTGGCAGTTATTTCAGGCAAATGGGTACACACAGGTTGATTTTGAAGCACAGGCAGACGTGTATGTGATTAACACGTGCACAGTCACACACGAAGGGGATCGTAAATCCCGTCAAATGATTCGTCGCGCGACGCGCAACAATCCGGAGTCAGTCGTTGTTGTGACTGGTTGTTATGCGCAGATGGCGCCAGGGGAAGTACTCTCCATTGCGGGCGTTGATTTAGTTGTCGGCAATCAATATCGGGCACAGATGGTCGATATGGTGGAGAAGGTACGCTTGGAACGGATGCCTTACAATGCGGTGTCGAACATTTTGACGCAAAAGGAATTTGAAGATCTAGATGTACCGGTTTTCATGGATAGAACAAGAGCATCCCTAAAAATCGAAGATGGATGCAATCATTTTTGCACGTTTTGCATCATTCCTTACGCTAGGGGCCTTGTGCGAAGTCGCAAGCCTGAAAGTGTGTTGTTTCAGGCACGTCGTCTAGCTGATGCAGGGTACCAGGAGATTGTTTTGACGGGTATCCACACAGGCGGTTACGGTGAAGATCTTGAAGGGTATACGTTGGCGGACTTGCTTTGCGATATGGAGAATATCGATAACCTTTTGCGCATCCGCATCTCTTCTATAGAAGCGTCGGAAATCTCTGATGATCTGTTGCTCGCACTCTCAAGATCGAAGAAAGTGTGCAGACATTTGCACATTCCACTCCAAGCAGGCCACAGTGAGGTATTGCGACGTATGAACCGCCACTACACGATCGAGGAGTATGCTAAAACGCTTCAAAAGGTTCGGCAGGCATTGCCCGAAGTGGCGATTACAAGTGACATCATTGTCGGATTTCCGGGTGAAACCGATGAGTTTTTTGAAACGACCGTGCAATTTGTTCGTGCACAGCAGTTTGCTGATTTGCATGTATTTCCCTATTCGATACGAAAAGGTACGCCGGCAGCCAAATTTACAGATCAAATTCCTGAGGATGTCAAGCACCAACGTGTTTCGCGCATGATCGCTTTAGCTGATGAATTGTCCTTGGCCTATGCAAAAAAATGGGTAGCTCGTCCATTAGCTGTGATTGCGGAAGAAGTCATCGATATTGATCATGTGCAGCATGTGGCCGGACATGCGGACAACTACTTGAAAGTCGCGTTTCCTGGCGATGAGACGTTGCTTGGACAGGTGTGTACCATTCAAATTATGCATCCTGATAAAGAACTTTGTCTGGGTGCGATGCAAAAAACGGCCTATGCCATGTGATAGATCGATGGTGTTTTAGGGGGGAATAAGATGTCAGAATCGGTTGCCGTCGCAGGAGGATTGGTTTTTTCCCTAACGGACGATGGAAAGCCTGAAGTTTTGGTTATTGATGATTCCTTTGGTCGCGTGACATTGCCGAAAGGTCATGTCGAAAAAGGGGAACTCGTCGAAGAGACGGCGCTTCGCGAAATTTATGAGGAGACCGGAATGGAAGGTCGAATACTATGCCCTATTTCGCGTGTTTCTTACGCTTTTACAAGTCGTGAGGGGGTTTCCGGCACTAAGGATGCCTTTTATTATCTCGTTCAGGCAACAGGGGGTCACGTGAGAGCCCAACTTGAAGAGGTTCAGGGGGCCCGTTTTGTGCCCGCAAGTGAGGTGACTCGCCTTATTTCACGTGAAGGATACCCCAATAACGTGGATGTGTTTGCAAGAGGTTTGCGTCTGATCGATGAATGGATGCATTATCGCCTGATACGTCCTGACATCTTGACCTTATCGTTACTATCAGCCAGTACGACGCAACGAGATGTTCAAACGTTGTGCAGGCAAGCTAGACAGTATCAAGTAGGCAGCGTATGCGTTCACCCATTATACGTAGCGATAGCCAAAGATGCTCTCCAAGGCTCTTTAACTAAGGTTTGTGCTGCCATCGGCTATCCGACGGGTGCGCTGCCTAGCTCATCGAAGGTAGCACAGGCGTTGCTGGCCATTGAAGATGGTGCGACAGAAATCGATATTGTGGTGTCTATCGGGCAATTGCGCGAAGACAACTTTCATGCTGTTGAACACGAGATGGCAGCAATCATGGAAAATATACAAGATAAAGCCAACGTCAAAGTAACACTTGAGACTGGACTTTTGTCAGAAAGGCAGTTACAAGAAGGAGCACAGATTGCACAACAAGTAGGAGTTCAAGTGATTAATACGTCAACCGGCTTTGTGCAACCGTATGCCAGTGTTGAAACGGTCACCTCCTTGAAAAAGGTGTTGCACGGTGCTGTAGGTATCCAGGTCATTGGTGATCACCTGCATAAAGAAAAAACACGTGCATTGCTTTTTGCGGGGGCTACGGGACTGGTTACACAGGGGTCTTTGCGAATCTTGCACGGGGATGCCTCTATTGCTTTTTAAGACAATGGTCTTTTTTCCGGCATGAGGTGTTCAAGCATGGTGGCGATCAATCTGGTAAATGGCAAGGCAGCCAGTGATGAAATCACATTGAACAGAATGTGTGCGATAGCTACCTGATGGCCTGTGTCTTGAGACAATGATTCGACAAGGTGCGTAAAAGGGACTAAGAAGAGCATAAAGGCGACGGCGCCGATTACATTCAATAAAACGTGTGTGGCAGCTACTCGTTGTACAGGTTTGGTTCCACCGATGCTCGCAAGAACAGCCGTGATGCACGTGCCTACATTGTTGCCAAAAACAACAGCAATCGCGGCTATGATGGATAGCGCTCCACTTTTGGCAAGTGCCAGCGTCAGTGCGGTGCTTGCCGAACTGCTGGTGATAATCGCTGTAACGACAGTCCCGGCAAGCACACCAAGCCATGGATGATACGTAGCTTGTAACAGCAACTTTGTAATGGATGCGGAACTGATAACCGGCTGCATGGCTTGCCCGATAAGAGAAAACCCAACAAATAGTGTGCCAAATCCAACGATACTGATTCCGTAGCCGCGTAATTTTGGGAAAAGGAAGAGCAAGACGCCTAGTACAACGAACCATGGGCCGATGCGTTCGATACCAAGGCTCAAAAGACCGACCGTCATGGTGCTGCCGATATTCGTTCCAAGAATAATGGCGATGGTTTCACTAAAACGAAGAATACCTGCAGAGACTAGACCCATAGATAGCACAGTAACGGCAGCGCTTGATTGCATAAAAAGCGTGGCTACAATACCTGTCAACAAACCGCGGATGGGTGTTTTTACGAGTGTTGCGATAAAAAATTCCATGCGCTTGGACGATAGTTTGATTAGTCCGGATCGTAGCGTGAAAAGGCCAAGTAAAAAGACGCTTAATCCGCCAACCAATTTGGCGAAGATAAGAAATGATGGTGAGGCACTCATAAGACAGTCTCCTTATCGTTTCTTACATACGTATGCGGACAACCCCCAATTCAGAAAGGATTTGAAGATCATAAAAGAGATCAGGTTGATGAGAAACCGCAAGAAACGTCTTGAAGCAGGTCACCCTTGGATCTATCGTTCAGAGATTGAAACTGTGCAAGGAGAACCTCAAACAGGGGACGTCGTCAAAATCAAGAACCATCAGGGGCATGTATTAGGGCAGGGGTTTTATCATGAGGCATCGCAAATTGCCGTACGCATCGCCAGCTATGACGCTTTGGAAAAGGTCGATGCGAAGTGGTTTCGCTCTCGTGTAGCAATGGCTTTTGCGTACCGTAAAAGATTCTTGAAGGACACGAGTGCTTGTCGTGCGGTCTATGGTGAGGCGGATGGTTTGCCGGGAGTCATTGTGGAGAAATA
>JAKACU010000115.1 GCA_021821185.1 Bacillota bacterium | reverse complement strand
CTCATCGCTCCGCTGCAGTTGCTCGCGTACTTTGCGTCCGTGGCCAGGGGCAATGATGTTGACAAGCCGAGAAACCTGGCCAAGAGCGTGACCGTGGAGTAGCCGGGCCGGCAGTCGATCGGGGCTGGATTTTGCAGTTCGCTCGGCAACACGCCAATCGTCTTGGTTCATGAGAGCCGCTCATCCTGCGCCTGTTGGGCGATGGATGAGCGGCTCGATATGTTCGACGCGGGCGTCAGCGGGAACAAGAAGAGGCACTTGTCTTTGACGTTCGTGGACGAGGCGACAGGAGAAGAAATCGTTGCAACTATCCCGGACCCCACTGTACAACTCGATTACTGATGCAGCGAGAAACCGCGCAGCTTTGTCACATCAGTCAAATGCAGGTGAGTCGTCTCCTTCACCAAGCTCTTGTTATTAATGCATCTGGGCGTTGAAAGTTAAGGGGAGATTTTATTGTTCCTTAACTTTCGATAGTAGCTAGCGATGGCTTCCTGCTGGCTGTGCACTTGAAGCGTGTCAAGAATCCGTTTGATATGTGTCTTTACAGTATCAGGAGAAATGAATAGCTTCTTAGAAATTTCTCGCGCGCGGTACCCTTCTGCCAATTTCGTCAATATCTCCATTTGACGATGGGTCAGTCGAAAGCCGGTGAATTCCGTGCAGATAGTTTCGCTTTCTGCGAGAATATGGATGATTCGGAATGGATGTGAGAGCACGACATAATCCAAGCGTATTTGACCGCAGCTATTGTTGCGCATATGATAAGTTAAACGAAGATTGGAAACATCATGGTTCTCCGTTTGTATAAGTAAGCGGCAATGTTGACTACAAAATGTCGTTCCGTCTGTGTGATATCCGCTAAATACCTCATGGCATTTCATGCCTTTCACATCGGATACTTGATAACCAGTTGTCTGAACCATCAGGTCGTTCCAGTCAGCGATCTGCAAATTCCTCATAACGGTAAAGCATGGCCTGTTGCTGATCATATTCCGACCCGCCTTTTGCACCGTTTTCTTATGGACGCTTCATTATGAGGGGAACATGCGCCGAGCGACGCCTCCGACAATTCCATCAAATACAATAACGCTGAGCACAGTATAGAAGATGAATTCATTGGTAGGCGATGACCCGATGGCCTGCAGCCATTCCTTTGGCAGGACATGGAGTATGAAAAAAGGCAAACCCACTGCCGCGAATAAAAAGGGCAACATGGCCGTCGTCTGTGCTGTGCGGACGTCTGTGGATCCCCAGGAGATCAGGTTGCCGAGAGTGCTGGCGCCAATCGCTGCCAAAATCGACAGAACCATCGTTCCAAAGAGGGCCGTTCCTTCATGGGTCAGTGAGGTGCTCAGAACGAAAGCTTTAAGAACGGAAAATACCACGATAGTCGCCCATACGCATATCGTGCTTAGAAAACTTGCCGCAAAAGTCTTGCCAAGAAAGAGATTCCATCGCGAGATGGGCAAGGCGAGCAGAGTGTCCAATGTTTCGCGTTCACGTTCACCCGCAAAAAAATCGGCGCAAATGACAAGACTAAAAAACATAGGACCGAGGATACCATACAGAAGCAGGACGGTCGTTCCGGTTAGTTCTGCAGAAATCTCTGCAGGCACCAGAACACCCAAGATGAAAATGACCATGACCAATCTCCAGTAAAATCGCGTTCGGAACAACTCTCGGGATTCCTTAATCAAGAATTCCAGCCACAAGGGCCCTGCATTTTTCACTATCATTCCTCCGTTTCCAGCAGTCTTTTCAGATTCGATTCCAGACCCTTTTCGTATTGCACCGTGAAAATTCGATAGCCCGTATTCACAATGTATTTGATGATATCAGCCACTTCGGTTTCTGAGATGGAGGGGATGATGAGCTGGCTGTTTTCCAGATAAGCGGGATAAGGGAGCTTCAGATCATCTGCATCAGGCAGTGTGCATCCAGGTTCAAACGAAATGAGCAAACGGGGTGATAAGATTTTCTCGGTAGGGCCTTCAAACAGGAGACGACCCTGGTGGAGTACATACAGATGTTGCGCAAAATGAACGACTTCCGTTAAGTCGTGTGAGGAAAATAAAATGGTCTTTCCCTGTTTGGCGCAAGTCGTGAGGTGACTGAGAAATTCACCTCGGGCATCTTCGCTGAGCCCAGTCCATGATTCATCGAAAATCAAGACACTGGCGTCTGCGAGTAAAGAGCGGATGAGCGCCAGTTTTTGTCTCATTCCCTTTGACCATGTGCTTATTGGTGTTTTCATTACCGCAGACAATTCCCAGCGGCTCAACCACCCTTCTGCCTGTGTCTTGACATGACGCTTTGAAAGGCCATAGAGTCGCCCAAAGAAAAAAAGATTTTCCCATCCGGTCAGTCGAGCATATAATCCATCCTTATCAAAAGTGGTTGCCACCGTGTGCCGTACGTCTGTTTGATGCGGGGAACCCAAGGTTCCGATGGTGATCGTTCCTTGCACAGGATTTCGAATACCCGACATAAGTTTGATTAACGTGGTTTTCCCCGATCCATTTGGACCTAGAATCGCGTTGATCGTTCCTGGACAGATCGTGAAATCAAGGTTCGAAAATAACGCCAGTGCGGAATGACCATGCCGGTATGTAAGGTTTTTGCACACGATCGACATGACTTACCTCCTCCGAATAAACAGCGATAGCAGGAGCAGGACGGCTACCGACGACCAGATCAGAACGTCCGTCGGATTGGAATGATGGATCACTGCAAACATCACAGACAAGGCAATGATGAACACGCGAAGGATCATTGTTGATTTTTTGGGCACACGCGCACACTCCTTGAAATAGGAATTAATTACTGTTATGTATACTTAACATCAAGATAAAGGATACGCTTGGAAAAGTCAATATGTCATCCACCAATCAAAGTTTAATAAGGATAAAATACCCTGTTTGGGGTACAGACATTCTACTGAAGAATCTGTTTAATAGACTACGAAGTCACGAGGGGCGAGCATGATTAGCACCATTTTTTTACGCTCAAACGAAAGGAGGTGGAAATATGTTTCAAAAGCCGCGTATCCTTGAGCGTACGGCACCGTCTTCAAGTTGCAGTTCCTGCGCACTTTGTGCTCTTTGTGTTTTTGACATCGAACTGATTGATGTGGAAGGATTAGTCGGTCTGTTGGGTTGACCGTCCTTCGCCCCTCGGGCTCTTCGGGTTTGATTATTCTTAGACAATTCATTACTGGAGGTGTAGCCATGAAGTATTATGCGTTGGCTGATGAAACAAGACTCCACTCTACGCCGGACGGGGCATCTCTTTTGGTGGGTTCGGCATCTTCATTGAATGATCCGAATTTATTCACGGTCAATAAAACTGCAAGCACCATTTTGCGGTTATGCGATGGCACTCGCACGACTGGGGATTTGGTTCAAGAGCTTGCGTCAATGTTCTCCACAGAACCATCCTGTATTGAGCAAGATGTTTCAGAGTTTCTGGCGGATGCGCTAGCATCAGAGCTAGTTAAGGAATGCGAACAGCCAACTCATCAAGTCATTCAAGAGACCGGAGACCCAGATTACTATTTTCCACTACATGTGATGGTCGAACTCACCAAGGATTGTAATCTTGAATGTGTACACTGCTATCGTGGAAGTGGACCTACTAAATTCCCGCGAATGGAAACGGGGAAGTTGCTCGAAATCCTGATCCAGTTAAAGAGAATCGGTGTTCGTATCGTCGAGCTGACCGGCGGTGAACCTCTTATGCATCCTGATTTCTTAGATATTGTGGATTTCGTGGGACGGGAATTCGAGAATTTCGCGGTTGTGTCTAATGGGGTATTGTGGACACAGCGCCATGTAGATCAAGTGGCAAGGTATAAGGATCACGTTACAGTTCAAATTGATTTGGACGGCCCCAATGCTGAAATTCACCAAAAGGTGAGGGTGACTTCTCGCTCATTCGAACGCGCGGTGGAAACCATCAAAAGGTTAAAAGCAGCATCATTACGAGTGAGGGCGGCCATGAATGTCTTACCTGACACCCTGCAATATGTTGAAGAAACGTTGCAATTGGCTAAATCGTTAGGTGTCGATTGGTTTGCCTTTGCACAAGTTCAGCAACTGGGCAGAGCCAATGGACTTAATCTGCAATATACAGAAGAACAAGGCAAGTATCTGCAGAATCTAGCCAAGAGGTTGCCTTCGGAGTTCCCTGAATTCGTTAGCCGACATTCGGAATCTACCCTAAAAGCGTTAGCCGATATAGGGAATTGCGGCGCTGGCTATCGCTCCGTTGTGTTAAGTCCTACGGGCAAGGTTCGACCGTGCGTTATGTTTCCTGAAGAAGTCATGGTTATGGGGGATCTCGCACAGCAGAGTGTACACGAGGTGTTTCGCCAAGAGCAAATGAATTTTATGCATGATTTGCGCTCCCCAGGTTCCGATTGTGACCAAAAGTGTCCTCATTTGAACGAATGCCGTGGATGTTACGCGCGATCTATCTCGGTGCAAACACGAAACGACTCATCTTGTTCTTGGGCCATATCAACAGAGTTCGCGGAATTCTTTATTCTCGGCGCAACTATTTTCATGTTTCGTTTAAATATCCTGCTGGCATCCATCGCTTGCGCATTTGTTCCATTACAATTTGTTGTTGGGTGGCACATTGGCCGTTTTCGGGCGCGCGTGGTTAGTCGATATCAAAATGCACTAGCTGAAACCAATCAATTCATTCAAATTTATTTTGGGTCGAATGAAAATAAAGTGATAACCGACCCGTCTCACAGCTTCGACAGGCTTGCTTTAGATTTGCAGCAAGCCATGGTGGCACGTTCGATACTGGGACAACTTGTCGCTGTCTTGACAGGGGTTGTATCTTCGTGGGGGCCTGCCGCCATATACGCCATTGGAGCATGGATGGTCATGCATGATCGCGTGAGTCTTGGCACCGTGATTGCCATCACACAGTATTTAAGCCAGATTTACGGACCAACTGCGAGCATGACGGGATTTATGGCAATCTTTCGTGGTACACTGATCGCTTTCGGACGCATTTACACTTTTCTTGACGGCGAAACTGGGGTAATTGATGATGTTCACAGTTCGTCTGGGCGGAGCCAGTGAATGTCGTGATGTTACTAGAAAAAATAGCTCATGAATGATAAGGTGGTGCTACATAGGTAGTCACAGACGGATCGTTCAGAAATCCTGGGGATAAGACCAATGCAAAACTGTTTGCGGAAATTGCGTCAAGAATATAATTGGACGCAACAACAACTGGCGGATCGGATCGGCGTCACTCGTCAAACGATCATTTTTGCTGAAAAGGGACGATACATACCCTCGCTTTCACTTGCACTTAAACTATCTGAAATATTCAACATGAGCGTTAATGATATTTTTTGGCTGGACGATACAGACAAATCAAAAGGGTGAACGCATGGTGGGTTGGTACAGACGTTGGGGACGATGGGTCTGGATTGGGGGAGTTTTGCTCATTATTTCCCTGGTAATTTTTATAAAAAATACACGAGACTGGATGTCTGTTATCCTTGTTGTTGTCGCTGTCTTAAGTGTGCTTCTGGCCGCCGCAGTCTCCATTCGCGACGGGCGTTCTTCCCACAAGGATGAGCGCTTGCGACAGGTTAGACTCAAGTCGATGGCTGTGGGTTTCTGGATTATGCTAAGTACTGCGATTTTTGCGCAGGCATTTTCTGTGCCACATGGTCTCTTCTTCACATTGATCGCGGGAGTCCTCTCTTTTCTTGCGTCAAATCTGTATCTGCGAAACTTCGGGTGACCACCTCAGTATGGTGGTCCGCGCACGATGGCAACGGTATAGAAAATTGCTGATTGATGAGGTAAACAATAACGCAAATTGCTCATGTTTACAATTGCTTGACTTTCGCGTTTTTTTGAGTGTATTATAATAGTAGGAATAGATTAATTAACCGTTGAGACAAATACCAACCTGACAATCCGTTATTTAGGATTTACCTTCCACTTGTGGCGACACAATTTACTTCTTAAG
>JAKACU010000114.1 GCA_021821185.1 Bacillota bacterium | reverse complement strand
AATATCATTACCTTGGTTGTTCTCAATTCCCTTATCGCATCGTTTAAGGTTTTCGACATCGTGTACATCATGACGAACGGTGGACCATTTCATTCATCTGAAGTGATTGGAACGTATATGTATAGTGCGGCCTTTAGTAACAGTCAGGTAGGATACGGCTCGGCTATTTCAATTTTTCTAGCGCTTGTTATTGTGATCATTTCAGTCGTGTATATGCGCTTTGCCGAAAGAGAATAGGAGGATCACCATGAATAACACAAGGCTGACAGAGTTTAAGTTTCCAAGCGCTTCTCGTGTCGTTGTATATCTCGTTTTAATTATATTTGCATTTATATCAATAATACCTATTTTTTGGATGGTATTAGCTGCACTTAAGCCCCCTGCCGAAATTGCTTCCAATCCGTTTGGCTGGCCAACTAAACTTACTTTTGAGAATCTCGCGCAGGCTTGGACAGTTGGTAAGATGGGGCAATATTTTCTAAACAGTGTTATCGTGGCTGTACCGCGTGTTTTTGGGGTTTTGATATTATCTACCCTCGCAGGATATGCATTTGCAAAATTAAAATTCCCTGGTCGAAATAAGCTTTTCCTTTTTATGCTATTTGGTCTCATGGTACCTATCCAGGCGATGATCATCCCTTTGTATATGGACATGCAGGGATTGGGATTAATTAATACGTATTGGGCTATGATTTTGCCTTATTACGGGTTGTCTATGCCATTTGCTATATTCATGATGCGCGCCTTTTTTCGTGAATTACCCGATGAACTGATGGAAGCAGCCCGAATCGATGGATGCGGAAATTTTAGAGCCTTGTTATACGTTATGTTGCCACTTGTACTGCCCGCTATCTCTTCACTTTTAGTTTTTGAGTTCATGTGGTCATGGAATGATTTTTTAATTCCATTACTATTTGTATATACAGATTCATTACGAACATTGCCGCTTGGCCTCATGTACTTTTCAACACAGTATTCTACCAATCAGTCTCTGGTAGCTGCTGGTGTTGCCATTTCTACAATTCCAATTCTCATTATCTACTTTATTTTCCAGCGTAAGTTTATTCACGGTTTAACTGCCGGGGCTTTGAAATGAAGAAGGTTTAATTATCTAAAAAATAAGTAACGCAGTGGGTGATCCCCCTGCGTTACCAGGTTGTATACTTCATTGCTCATGGCAGGATGATCTCAGTTGAGATTTGGTGCTTGCGAAAAAACAAATGTGAATAGTATGCTTGGATTTCATCATCCTATTACGTATATCGACGTAACAGGTGTAAAGGATCCAGTCATCGGTAACTTCATTCCAACCTGGCAAGAGTTACGAGGCATAACATGGTTTATACCCCATCCTGATCAAGCAACCATTTTACTTGACGGAAAGCTAGTTCCTAACAATGTCATCGTAAGGACGAACGGAACGATCGGGATTTCATGGTATCCTACCGATACAATCGATTGGGCGGTAAACTTAGGCACCCCACAATATGAACTATTGATGCAAAAGATGTACAACTTGCTACTATGAATTGCTAGGATAGAAGCGGCTGCGGCGCAGGCGACATAGCCTGTAGGTTAGAGCAATGTTGCGTACGCTTGGCATTGACCAATACAAAGGATTGACAAACCCAACATTTCTTTACTTACTAGGACGTTGCTTAGATTTTATCATCAATGAAAAATTCGGGAACCGAAAACCATAGCGAAATGAGACAAAAGCAGCGATAAACAAAAGTAGCAAGTAGAAGATACGACCATAGGGAATGATCGTCGCCAAAAAATGGGTGCCGGCAAAGACGGCGATGAGCAACATCAGAAACATGCCTGTGATGGCTTGACTTTGTTGACCCGTTTGAAAAGGTTCAGAAAATGGAAGTTTCTTAGGCACGAGCCAAAAACAGATCATGGTGAAGATTAGCATTGACCAAAAGACGATCACCAAATCAGGGATGATGTGAATACCAAAGATACCAAGAAAAACAGCTGCATCAATAAGATAGATCGGTAAAGCTAAGCGCACGATCACCACTTTGATCATTGCTTTAAAGACAACTTCCCGGGTCAATCCTGGCGTTACAGCGTAGATCCAGGCAGCTTTATGTTGATTGGAATAGGGCAACATGAGTAGGATCGACGGGGTGAGTAAAGCACCAGCATAAATGGTGAGATACAACTTGCTTGTAGCAAGCGAAGCAATACCTACGGTAAATGCCGGATTGAGCAAGAAAACAAAAGGTAAGACGAGAGCCAAACCAAGTGACGGATAAACTTTTAGTTTGAAATCCCGTTCTCTAGCTGTCATGAGCGCAAGAAAATGAAAGATGGCCAACTCGGAAGCGCTCGTACATACGAGTTTTGCAGCGATTTCTGTAAAGACATGTCGACGTGCACGTCGTGACCCCGAATCATCGACAAGCTTTTGTAAGCTTCGTTCAAAGATAGGTGCCAAGGCTACGTAGATCCAAAAGGCAGCTAGAGGAACTAACCAAGCAAGACATGCCATCACGATCAGCAAAGTATGGGCATGAGACCCAAATAACCAAGCAAAGGAGGAAGCAAACCAGACAGGTGGTAAGAACAATTGCCACCATGCCGTATGGAAAATGATATGTGTTTGTAAGATACTAAACGACCGACCGACAAATTGGTAACCTACGACGAGGGTAATAGAAAGCGCGATTTGCACGTAATTGATTATATCTTTTAAGCGCTCCCCATCAAAAAGCCTCAAAATGAGCATGTATACAAAAGCCGTTGCCGCTATGATCATGCTATCCATAAGCAACAAGGTAACGATAAAATACAGAAAAAAAAGCACACCGTGAACAATAAGACTTGTGATCAATGTGGGAACAGTCACAGCCAGGGTAATCTGGCTAATGTAATATGAGACATGAATAATGCGCGCGAGACTCAATGTTTTTTTGTCGACTGGTTTTGTCCACAAAATACTATGGTCCCGAATATCGAGAAGCACGCTTGAAAAATCAGCAATCAATGCTGTCATAATGATGAACATGAAAATCGCAAATACGATGCTCATTGAGAAAAATACGTTTTGTAGCAAAGCGAAAGGGATCAAGAAAAGACCCAATAGGCCATACATAACGAGCGCCCGCAATGAATAGTTACGAGCCTGATCACTTTTTTCATTTCTTTTTGCACGTTGAAAAAGAGTTGGCACGCGGCGAGCATCCAGGGTGAGTTTGACCTGCAGGATCTTGCGCATGATTGGATAATTACAACCGAGTTTAGAGAATAGAAAGGAAAACCGATCGAGAAAGGTAAGAAGGAGATAATCTCGCATCATTACACCTCTTGTACGGTCGCGACAAATTCGCGAGCGATAGCTTCGTGTTGCTCAAAACCTGTGATTTGATTAAATATCTGTTCTAGAGAATCCTCATGTAATTTTTCTTTGAGTGCTTCAAAGGTGTCGTCGGCAACAATTTGCCCTGAGCGAAGAAGTAAGATGCGATCGCTGATTTTTTCTACGACATCCATAATGTGTGAGGAATAAAAGATAGTCTTTCCGTGTGCGGCGAGTTCAGCTAAAACATCTTTAACGATCATCACGCTATTGGCGTCAAGCCCACTGAGTGGTTCATCTAGAAATAAGAGATCAGGGTTATGTAATAAACTTGAGATGAGTAGTACTTTTTGCCGCATGCCTTTGGATAAGGAGGATAGGCGGGCTTCATACATGTGATCAAGATCAAATAAGTGCATTAGGGATTTTGCTTTACGATCAGCCCGCATTCTTTCCATACCGTACAATTCAGCAATAAACACAAGGTATTCTCTAGCTGTCAATGCATCATACATTTCTGCTGTTTCAGGAACATAGCCGATGCGCCCTTTAAAGGACAAATCACCTTTTGCGATATCTTTTCCAAAAAGCAGAATGGTCCCCGTGTAATTCGTCACAAGACCTAACATCGTCTTAATTGTGGTGCTTTTACCTGCTCCGTTAGGTCCGATATAGCCCACCACTTGCCCATAGGGAACATCAAGGTCAATACCTTGCAAAATGGTTTTTAAGCCATAGTTCAAGCGTAAATTTCGAATTGATATCGCTAGAGATGGTGATGGAGAATTCATTGTGTCACTCCTAAAAGTGCGCTTTCAAATCTCTTTGACTTTAGCATAGCTGTGCTTGGCTGGCTAGATTATTCATAAATTTTGCAGAACTAGTCGTACGATGGTACAATCGACCTATGCCTTTGTAGTACTTCAAATAAGGAGCATGATGGCCATGTTAACTAGAAAAAAAGTGTCAGTCATCGGTGCAGGATTTACCGGTGCCACTACTGCATTTCTGATTGCCTCAAAAGAACTTGCTGATGTCGTATTGCTTGATATTCCTCAGCTGGAGAATCCCACGAAGGGCAAAGCACTGGATATGTTTGAAGCGATGCCTGTTCTTGAGTCAGATGTCTCTGTAAGCGGTACCTCCAATTACGAAGATACAGCGAACTCAGATCTGGTGATTATTACCGCTGGTATCGCGCGCAAACCTGGTATGAGCCGTGATGATCTTGTCAGCACGAACTCTGGCATTGTCAAATCGGTAACTGAACAAGTCGTCAAATACTCTCCAAATTGCGTTTTGATCATCTTGAGTAACCCTGTTGATGCCATGACGTATGTAGCCTATAAAGCATCCGGATTTCCCAAAAATCGTGTCATTGGTCAAGCTGGTGTTCTTGATACCGCTCGTTTTAACACGTTTGTGGCACAAGAGCTTGGCGTATCTGTGCAAGACGTCCGCGGTTTTGTGATCGGCGTGCATGGTGATGATATGGTTCCGCTCGTACGGTATTCGACCGTAGGCGGAGTACCTTTAGAGAAGCTTTTATCAAAAGAACGCATCGATGCCATCGTAAAACGCACTGCAACAGGCGGCGGCGAAATCACCAATCTACTTGGGACAGGCAGTGCTTACTATGCTCCGGCTGCATCATTGTATCAAATGGCTGAAACTGTACTGAAAGACAAGCATCGGGTGTTGCCTTCGATTGCCTATCTTGAAGGCGAGTTTGGTTATCATGACTTATTTCTTGGAGTACCAACCGTGTTAGGTGCAAACGGTATTGAGAAAATTATTGATTTAGAATTATTACCCGAAGAAAAAGAAGCCTTAGATCGCTCGGCAGCATCTGTGCGCAGAGTTGTCTCTGTGATTACAGGAGCATAAGCCAAAGCGCACCACCATAATAGCTCATCCGTAAAGAGACCCGTGCATGGATAGAACATGCTCGGGTTTTTACGCATATCCTGAAGGCTAAAGGAGATGTGTGGTCATGGGCGAACCTACGATTAATCAACCATACGCTGTATATGGATCAGGCAAAATTGTTTATGGAGAAAATGTTTTTGTGGCTGAACATGCATGGTTTTCTTTACCTAACGATCAGGCGTGCATAACGATCGGAAATAATACACAAATCGGGCGATTTTTCAGTGCTTCGTGCGTCAAAGGAATTTCCATTGGTCATAGTTGCTTACTGGCTGAGCGAGTGTTTATCACCGACACAGGTCATGAATTCACCGATCCAGACAAGCTAATCTTGATCTCTGGCACTAAGGAGGGACAGCCTGTCGTGATAGAGGATGATGTCTGGATTGGTGTAGGTGTGTCTATCTTGCCTGGTGTTCACATCGGGCAGCATTGCGTTATCGGCGCAGGATCGGTAGTAACCAAAGATATCCCATCCTATTCAGTAGTCGCCGGGAATCCAGCGGGAGTTATCAAACGGTATGATTTTTCTGCGCAAAGCTGGGTCTCCGTATAATAGGGTAACGTCTTTTAGAAATCTTATAACGTACTGCAACGAGTGCACAATCCAATAGAGCTGGTACGACTGACCACCATGCGGTCACGTTGTCTTGAAAGGATAGGCCGACCATCAAGGCGATGAGAGCGGATAGCACAAAGGCAGCGTCGGCAGCCCAAAGCCGAATAAATACAAGTCCTGCTCCGATAGCACATAATGCTGCAACGACGATGCCTCCGCCGCCATCACCTTCA
>JAKACU010000113.1:5582-6036 GCA_021821185.1 Bacillota bacterium | reverse complement strand
CTCGGCATTTTCAAATTCTCGTGCGATATAGACAACCAGGCGTAAGTTTCGCTCAATGAGCAGCGCACGTACCGCTTCATCGCCTAGCGGGAGCCGCGCAAGCAGATATTCTTCTTCCTCACGTGTCAAAGGCGGCGGCAAGGCTTCACTGCCGCCAACATAATAGATGGTCTCGGGATCAATTTGCAGCTTAAGCAGAATGCGAAGAACGAGCAGCCGTGCTTTGAGTCGAATCCGAACTGGCATGAACAACACCTTCTCTCCCTTCCAAAACAACCTCTGAACCGGCCACATCTGCGGGAAGTATCGAGTGATAGCGTCCAGACCGCGACAAGGTCCCATTTTGCAGTGCCATCCATACGGGCATAATGGAACGTCTTTTTTCCTGTCGGACAATCCATGCCTCATCAGGCCGAATGGCCAAGAGATGCCCGCTTGCAGCCCCCACTGCCTG
>JAKACU010000113.1:0-5572 GCA_021821185.1 Bacillota bacterium | reverse complement strand
GCCTGAAAGGCCACAATCGTCAGACGATCTTCCAGTCCTCCCACATCCGTGTTTGCATATAATGCTTGCAACGGGTCTTTCCCAAGAAGTACAACCTGCCGCAGAGCCTCAGGCAACAAATCGGCAATTTGTGTCGCTTCCACCACAGCCACAGGCTGCTTCATGATCGGATCAACCAGCCTGTTTCCCGTGTCGAGCAAGGCGCCTAAACGGACCTCACGGCCATGCAGCGAAAAAACAACTTCGCAGATGTCGCCCTGTCCGTCGCGCATATGGTGAACCCGAACCCATAACGCTCGCAGAGCGAATAGCCCGATGGGAAAGGAAACCACCATAAAAATAGTACTGACGCTTGACCACCACATCACCCTTCCATCAACGAGAGCCAGACCGCTAAATAAAGAACCCGACGAAGAAAAGATGCTGTGCAGTGCGTACACCGCACCGCCTGCGGCAAATGTAACCGCGTAAAATGCCGTTACGGACTGAGCTAAAGAAAGCAATTGCTTCCATGATGAAAAAGCAAACATCCGACTTGAAAAGGCCAGATCAGCCATGAGCACGGAGACAACCCATTTGCTCAACAAATTATCTGCCCATGAAGTGCCGGGGAAAAGGATTATGACAGCATATAAGGATCCGAGCGCAGCAGAGGCAAAGACACGTAAAAAACGGATCCTTTTTTTCAAGAGGTATCCGGTAACCAACAGCAAACAGGCGTCCACAAGGAAATTGACAGCAAAAGCTACATCCACATAGACGACCACGGACAACCCCTCCCCGGGGATTTGCTCGTAGTATAGTACATGTGTATTGCAAAGTTTGTCAGAACTTGCGTATTGATAACGCAAAAGAATCGACAAACCTCACAAAAAGCAGACAGCGCAAACCATAATAAAGGCGAGCCCCAAAACAGGACTCGCCTTACACAGTCAAAGAGTAAAAATCATCAAGTGCGGGGATTAGCGCGATTGCGCAAGAACGTGGGGATATCCAGATTATCTGTAGCAAGATCAGATGGTTTAAGCTCGGTCTTATGCTGAATGATTCGTGGTGTACCCGTACCAGCACGATGTTCAAACCCTGTGGCAATCACGGTAACGATGAGCTCATCTTTAAGATCTGGTTTAATCACAGCACCAAAGATAAAGTTAACGTCTGGGTCTGCCGCTTCGGCAACGATATTAGCCGCCTCGTGGGCTTCAAACAACGTGAGATTCTCACCGCCTGCCACGTGAATGAGTACACCGCGCGCTCCATCAATCGGCGTGTCAAGCAATGGGCTGCGAATCGCTTTTTGTGCCGCTTCGGCTGCGCGTTTTTCGCCGGATGCAATGCCAATGCCCATAAGGGCGCTGCCGCGCTCCATCATAATCGCTTTTACATCGGCAAAGTCAACATTGATGAGACCCGTTTCCGCGATCAAATCGGAAATGCCAGATACGCCCTGACGAAGCACGTTGTCCGCTTCGCGAAACGCTTCAAGCATCGGAGTGTTCTTTTCGACAATCTCAAGCAAACGATCATTAGGAATTACGATGAGCGTATCGACTTTTTCTTTGAGCGCCGCAATACCGCCATCTGCTTGGTTGATGCGGCGACGGCCTTCAAAGGTGAAGGGCTTCGTGACGACGCCTACGGTCAAGGCGCCAAGCTCTTTGGCTATCTCGGCGATGACAGGTGCGGCCCCAGTTCCCGTGCCGCCGCCCATGCCAGCTGTCACAAACACCATGTCTGCGCCGCGCAGGGCATTCATAACAAGCTCGCGGCTCTCTTCTGCCGCTCGTTTTCCAATATCCGGATTGGCACCAGCACCCAGTCCACGTGTTAATTTTTCACCGATTTGAATACGATCAGCCGCTTTAGACAGGTGCAAAGCCTGGGCATCGGTGTTGACCGCAATAAAATCAACATTTCGCACTCCTGCTTCGATCATGCGATTGACTGCATTGCAGCCACCTCCACCAACACCAATAACCTTGATGTGCGCGAGCGATTCCATTTCAAAATCAAACTCCAACATGCCACGTCCTCCTTGACGCTATATCAACAACGCCGCACCATCGGCTTCATCAAATAAAATCTTGAAACCACCCTTTAATACGCTGCAAGGCGCCCCCTTGCGCTCGCGCACGTCTCACTGGCGCCGTGGCAGCCGCTGCGTTACGACTATAGAACCTGGAAACATATTTGATCATGCCGACGCATCCAACATAGGATGGATCGCGAACCCCGAGATAATCGGGTATAGCCGTACGAACGGGTGCTAAAAGCTCCTGTTCAGCCAGTTTGTCCGCACCCTTTAAGAGTATCCCGCCGCCTGTCAAGACATAGCCACTGGGCAGCCCTTTTTGATAACCCATTCGTTCCACTTTATCACGGACTAACGCAAAGATCTCTCGCATGCGCGGTTCAATAATATTGGCGAGTTCAATAGTGGTAAACTCTTTATCCATACTACTACCTATTCGCTGTATTTTGAACTTTTCCTCTTCCCGCGCCATAGAAACATCCGCCACGCCATACCGATGCTTCACAGCTTCCGCCGCATCTGTTCCGCATTGCAATCCCACCGTGATATCATAGGTGACACTGTCACCGCCGATCGGAACGGCATCAAATTGTTCTAACACACCATTTTGAAATACAGATATGGAGACAGACCCCGCACCGATATCGACGAGAACCACGCCCAGCTTCTTTTCATCGGCCGATAACACCATATCAGCCGATGCAAGCGGCAATAACACCGTGCCTGCCACTTCAATCCCAGATCGTTCAACACAACGCATCAGATTATGTAAAACTGTTCGTGAACCCGTCACCACATAGCTGTCTACCTCAAGACGCACGCCAATCATGCCGCGCGGATCAGTAACATCGGTCAAACCGTCTACCGTGAACTCGCGGGGCACGACATCAATAATCTCACGCTCTGCAGGGAGATTGAGGACACGGGCTGCAGCGATGACGCGTTCTACATCTTCATCGCCAATCTCACGGTCTGTCGATGAAACAGCCACAATGCCATGACTCGGTTGAAGCGCGATATGCGCTCCAGACACGCCCACATACGCCGCGTTTATTGTAATGCCCACAATGCGTTCAGCATGTTCAAGAGATGCTTTAATCGCAGTTACCGTCGCATCAATATCAATAATGGCACCCTTTTTTATGCCGTCACTTTTCGCTGTTCCAACGCCAATAATGTTAACGTTTTGTCCGTCCAGTTCGCCGATAATCGTTCTGACCGCCGACGTTCCAATATCTAACCCAACAACGATATCTCCCTTGGTCAAGGAGGGGCACTCCCTTCTGCACTGAACTTCCAGTTGCCCACCTGTACAAACTATACCAATCTATCTTATCATGAAATTCTATCATTTGGGGATTCAAATTTTTGCCTAGACAAGGCCAAATGCCGAATTGCCGCCAAGTTGTTGAATATCCTCACACCAAACGCCACGACAGCCGCCAGCGTCAAGTCAAGACCAAGCACCGAACCGATAAACGCCAAGAGTGCCGCCAGCAGCGTATTAAAAAAGAAGCCGGATAAAAAGACACGGTGATCGAAGCGTTTTTGCAGCAATGACCTAAGTCCGCCAAACACCGTGTCAAACGCAGCCAAAATGGCAACAGAAAGGTAGCTTGCATATAAAATAGGCAGATGGACGTTAACCAATAATCCTACGATAATACCAACTAAAAGACCCGCTATAGGAATGAAATAGACCATCAGGCACCCACCTCCGTGACATAACGATAGGGCAGCGGACCATTATAGGCGGGCAGATGCACACCGTTTTTCTGCGTAAATTTCGTTACTGTAAACGATTGGTCCAAAAGGTTGAATTGCTGCGCAATAGCCTCTACTTGCAACATGCTTGTCATGCTTTGCACAGGTCCGATCACACTGATCGTATAAGGCGCTTGTACAGGCACCCCGCCAATCTGCACCGTGCCGGAAAACGGCCCTGCCGGGGCAGACAAGCCATTGACCGAACGAATGGAAGTCGTGGTAACAATCCGCAGTCCATTGATCGAAAATCCTGCTGCATGACTGGCTGACAAAAGATTGATCACCATTTGCAACTGTTGTGCCTCATCGACGTAACGAAGCGAAGGAATAACGGGCAGATTCGGATCATAGTTGATCGTTATAGCAAGCCCGGGGCCTGATAAAGGCGATAATCCTGCGCTTGTTTGCAGTGCAGCGAGTTCTTGTTTCATCATGGACAGTCCATGTGATTCATTGGCTGCCGCAGCTTGCAAAGCATGCAATTGCTGTTCATCACGCGTGAGCCGTTTTTGCAGTTTTGGTGACACCTGGAGGGCTGACGTGAGCGCTTGACTCTGCGCCAGATAAGACCCCATGGCTTTGCCTGGTACACTATGATCAATGTGCGTTTCAAGGCCAAGCATCAACCCCAAAATAACGGTGACAGTCAAACCTGTCACAAGTTGCCTGCGTCTTATCCTGTTATTGCCGATGACATGTTTCCCCCTTCTTGTGAGGTTGTCAAGGGTGATGTTACGGCCGGAAGAACCACTTTGCTCTCTTTTGCAGGCGTCGATATGGCAAGGCCGCGATTGGTGCCGCGCAGCACATCAAGTACACCGCCAGGCAAGTTGAGCGCCGTGCGCAAAACTTGCGGATTGCCAATGGCGCGAATCACAAACGGAGATCCAAGTCGTTGCCCGCCAATGTTAACCACTGGGCCTACGCAAAAAATACCTGTGGTTGCCGTGATACGTGCCTGATTTACCGCCACCGCCTGCGCACCTGCAGCAAACAACTCGTTGACGACAGAACGCAGATCCCAATCGTGCGTGATAAACTGTTCGTAATCCGCCTTACGCATTTGACCATCACTAATCGTAACTTCTACCCCAGGTCCGACCACCTTTGACGTCCCGCTTAAAATCTTCGCTGCGTCAATCTGCCGTTGAATCTGTGCAATGGCGCCGCCTTTTTTGAGCGCATGGTTTTGCAACCGCACAAGTTTCGTATCAATCGCTTGAATTTGGTGCTCCAAATTGGCGTTGTAGTCTGTCACCGCTTCAAGACGGGCATGAACGCCTGCCACGTCAGGCAAGGCTGACCAAAGGGCCGCTCCGCCCAGCAGTACATCGTGATATTGTACAGACATCATGCCGCCGACGACCGCTGCAACAATCGTCCATGCTATCACGTTTTTTTTGTTTTGCATGACAACAACACGTCCCTTTTACGGTGATGCAAACGGTTGGTAAACTCCCATTCCGCCGCCTAAGAGATTCACCAAACCTGGCGCTGCATGTTGGTGGATAAGGCGCTGGTGAATAGCATCATACAGGCGCAACGACGAAGCAATGCCGTCAATTGGCATGCGAATTTCAAAGTGGTCTTTGGTAAACGCCAAAATGGAGGGTTCACCTTGAAATGACATAACATGCAATTCCGAACTCTGACTCAAATCACGATCGGAAATGAGTGGCAACTGTTTGCAAACAGCCAGCAGCGAGGGGTCTGTCAACTTTGTTCCCAAGCTGACTTGTATCCTGTCTGTGGTGGTGATCAGCGGACGATTGA
>JAKACU010000112.1 GCA_021821185.1 Bacillota bacterium | reverse complement strand
GAGATAAGCGGATTCGAACCGCTGACCCCCTGCGTGCAAGGCAGGTGCTCTACCAGCTGAGCTATATCCCCGTAAGCGACTTACCTTGCTTATTATAGCGAGGGCTTGCTCATTTTGCAAGTCATTATCAAGAGGAACATATTTACAAATTCCCTCACCCAAAATAACTAGGGATGTGGGAACAGTTGATGGCTATTTTGACGCTTTTTGTAATGGATACCTTACGGCATTCAGTAAAGATGCCAAGACTCCCACCCATATGCTGATAGCGACCAGCGTAGGCTGATGTACAACCTTGAAAATCACAGCTAAAATCAAGAAGACAACAAGTACAAGCACAAGACGAGGATCATCAAAAATCAATTTCACCAACGTTTTCACAGTTACGTCCTCCCTGCCCCACTAACTTGCTGTGCTGCATATTGCTTTTTTCGCAGTGTCATTTTTGCACGCCACACAAACACCAACGTAAAAACAACGAGCGTAAGCGCCATATAAATGATCGACAAATCCCGTTGCGGCCACGCTGCGCCAAGGCTTTCACCAACAAAAAAAGCACCAAAACTCGTCAATAGAACACCAACGATAAACTTCATCGTATTTTCTGGAACAAGCGTAAGTGGCTTTCGTAAAAGAATTCCGAGCAACAGCACAACAACAAAAGCTAAAGCAGCACCCATTGCCGCAGCTGACATGGCATGAGCTGTTGCACCAAATGTAAGAACGATAAAAACAGCTTCAAGTCCTTCTAAAAAGGTGCCGCCAAAAGCGGATCCAAAACCAACTTTATCAAACGTCACTGTTGTATCTCCGGCTGTACGAAGACGTCTCTTCTCCTTCTCAAACGCAGCGGCTTCATCATGTAACGCGATCAGACCTGCGTACCGTAAAACGGCTTTACGCAACCACCGCACACCAAACAGCAACAGCAAAAGTCCAATAATGGCTTGCACGACAGGCAATTGTACGATGCGAACAAGGGGAGCTCCGATAATCAGAATAAGAAGGGCTAAAACCACAACGGCAGCCAATGCACCTATAATTCCACTTTTCAAACCACGCACCGTACCCACAGCAAGTACGATGGTTAAAGCCTCAACAAATTCCACCCCGGTTCCCAAAAAGGCGGCCACTAAGGTGTATATATTCAACGAATATTCATCCCCTCACGGTAACCCATATTTCACAACACCTATTGTAGCAGAAAAACTAGGTCACGACAGATTAAGGTTCATCCAATAGGATCATAGAATAATCCTGCATGAACTGGGCTCGGTCTTCCATGATTGATGCGGCAATAGGCAGCACCACATAAAACGAACTACCGCACTTTTTTAGCGGAAGTCCAAAAGGAGCTTCGGCGAGTGCTACCGTTTACAGCATCATCGAGAGTGCTAAGGCAAATGGTCTTAACCCGTATAAATATCTTCAATACGTCTTCATCCAATTACCGGGAGTGCAGTTCGGTCAGCACCCGGAATTTCTTGAAGATTACCTTCCATGGAGTCCAGAAGTTCAAGAAGCCTGCAAATAGAGCGAAATTCAGTTTACACGAATTTTGCTCTTTTTCTATCCACCGAGTTATTTAACGCTTACGAAACAACGGAACAGATGCCGTTGCCAGTACAATTATCCATCCATCATGATGACGTCGTGAAAAGAGAGCGATTAAGAAAATCAATGGAATTGTAATTACAATAGGAAGAAATAACTTTGTAAACCCGAATGCAGCGACTACAGCATTCCAAATATTACCATCGGCATATGTTGTAAGTCCTGTTACGTAAGTTCCTTGAGCAATTTGCGCAGAGTTACCGTACTGCGAGTTCAAAAAATACAAAGGATTATGCATAATCATCCAATTGAGGATCATCCACACGATTCCTGCACAGACTATGGGAAACAGAAGTATAGCTACGGTACCTTCTATTTTGGAATATCTAATCCTGTCCCTCCACATTGCTATGGCTAAACCAGCAATTAGAAACGTTGCAAAAGGTACGGCCTCATATCTAAGACCTAATCCAACAGCTAACCACATGCCAGTTGCAAGCAATGCTGACAAATCCTGAGTCTTATAGAATCGTAACGCACCCTCTGTGGCTGCTATAAATGCGCCGATCATCATAGAGTCGCTCATGCCATTCGCGCCATACAAGAGCATCATCGGATTCAGCATAAATAGAATGGACCAAATGATCCTGAATGGGCAAGATATACCAAATAACTGGAATGTTTTATTACAATAATAGACACTTATGCCCGCAAATATTGAGCTTACCATGTTGGCCGGCAATCCATCGACTAAAATCGGGGTCCATAAACCATGGAGCATGACAAAAGGTAATTCAAATAAACTCGGAAATGGGTTCCAGACAAAGCCGATACCTGCAACGTGTAAATTCCCACGAAAAATTACGTAATACGCATTCAGAACCCTTGTAAGGGCATCCCCATACACTATGTGATAGTGTAAAACGAGAAATAAGGCAAAAATAAAAGACACCAAAAACGCAACTATTCCCATAACCATAGACTCCCGAATCATAGAACGATAAGTTGTCCATGTACGTGGTCGAACGTATGCATGCGTCACAGGTACTTTTAATGACTCGACACTCAAGCTATCAGCTCCTAACGATAAGTCCCGATATGCTTTATCATAATAATCAGTGTAACCTATGACCCTTCTTGATTACATCAAGGGTTACTTAAAGTTTTCTTCAACAACATACTCCTCTAATTTTAGCCATGGCAAAACAGGAGATTGTTACAATGAGATCAGATGCATGCACTAGTTGCATCAAATTTTCATGACGCAACTAACGCTATCGGAAAGGAGGAACTCTGATGAAGAAGTGGCAATTTGCATTCCTGACCAGCACCTTAGTCATAGCACCGCTTGTAGCTTCCGCGCCGGCCTTTGCAGCAACCACGCCCAGTACAGCAGTCGCATCCGGGCTAACTTTATCAACTGGTCAAACGTCGATTACGCTGAACGTGCCTAATTTGGATAACCAACTGCAAGCGTCCCCGACGCTTCAATTCACATTTACGCCTTCCGATGGTACGACTCCCGTGACAACAACCGGAACGCTGTCCAATGCAACTACAGACCAATACACAGTGCCAATACCGAATTTTGGTCAAATAGAAACAGTGAATATCTCGACCCAGTACACATTTAGCGGAGTGAATTACACAGCAACGGCTGGTCCGTTAATCGATACCTTACCAGAAGCACCCCTAGCTGCAGCACTCCCACTCGGCATGCTAGGCATATGGTACTTGATGCGCAAAAAAAGAGTTCTACCGAATTCGTGAGTAATACCACTACAGTCATTTGACGCGAAGAGGGGCCTAGTCCCTCTTCGCTATAAGCAAGGAGGTTCACGTGTGTCAATTGACCTAAGCCTTTCCCGTTCTATGCGAACCCAAAAAGCGCGTCAAAAATCCACATCTTTGTTTTGGATATACTCATGGGCTTTGGCAAGCTCAATACCGCTACTTCCATATACAACACCGCTATGGTCTGGTGCACTCGCCGACACCCCTTTCGCGTATCTCGTATGGATTCCTGTGTTCGCCTTTACGTGGGCAGGTTGGACATTGCGACGTGCACTTTCTTATAATGACGATCCTGAACTGAACGGAATCATGGGACTGCCTCTACTTGCCTTAACGGCTAGTCTATTGATCGCTGGTATGACAACTTGGCAATATTATTTTGTCGGTCAAAGCGTGGGATTACTTGTCTGGCCATTTTGGGCTTTGGGTTTGGCTTGGCTTATGTTTGGTGTAGGTGTAACGAGACACGTTATACGCCCGCTCGCCTATTTATTGTTAACTTGGCCCCCTCTATATAACGACATAATAAATGTAACGAATCCTATTTTGTTGGAATTTGCTAATCGATTTGTAGGGATCCTAAGTCAACATTTTTCTTGGCTACTTGTCGTAACAGCATCAGGCACCTACGTCATTCGCTATGGTATTCACGCGATTACCGTTTACGTAACATCCGTGTGCAGCGGTGCGGACAGCTTACTTGCCGTAGTCATTTTATTTCCAATCATCTTGGTCTCATTTACTGGAAGTTTACTTAAGAAGGCAGTAGCTATTATCGTAGCTGTCATTCTTGCCCTAATTGCAAATTGGCTACGATTGGCTATTCTTATCTTCTCCATTCATTCAATTGGACCAACTTTCTCTCTGAATATTCTTCATCCGATGCTCGGAATTCTACTATTTGTAGCTATGGTTTTTATCCTCGTTAACTTCTGTAAATGGATGGGTCTTGATAATAAACGTTTTCAAAAGGGAATGTATTTACGCAAGCCCGGTATGATTCGTTTTTGCGCCTCTGTGTTCATGTCGTTGTTGGTAACCATCTCGCTCATGCCGCTTTACCAAACTTCATTAGGTACAACAGGAACACCCTTAGTGGTAAAAACCGATCTGTTATCATCCTTAATGCCACAACTTCGTGGCTGGACTCGAACACTCGTTGGTCAATATGATGCTTCCTCTCTACTTGGTGCTGGGGCAAAAAGTACGGCTTATGCCTATACATCCATTTTTGGTGACTATGCGCTCACTGAATGGTGGTGGACCTATCAGCCAATCGCCTTGGCAGGGTATTCAGAACACAATTGCCTTTTATTTCACGGTTCACAGATTATCTCGAAACAGACAATGTCCATTAGAAATGGTATATCCGCCACAGTTTTCGGGGTCCTTTTACCACCCAAGCAAGTAAGTGGCCCACAAAATCTGTTCATTGACACTGTCTACACCTTCACGGCAAAATACCGAGGTAGAAATGCATACATCCGTTCCGAAATAGCAACACCTGTTGCACTAAATGTAATACAACAAAGCTCATTAGTACGTGCCCTTCCGTCGATGCTAAAGCAACTGATAGCTGATACGTATATAAAAGGTTCTTCACTTGCCCCATTACCCTTAGATGCTACGATTCATGTGGAAAACTATTTTACCTTCGTTCATCAAATCTCTGATCAAGTATTGACCAAATCAGTGCCACAAAACACCCTAAGTAAGGCTTGATAGAAAGGGGTTATTGCATGTCGCCTTCAACATTGCATGAGCCAATTACTGTAAGCCGAAGTCAACGAATGAGACAGAAACAAGTGACACACTCGTTCTTTGTGTCACATACGTGGTTGATTGCCATTTGGCTAGGTGCAAGCATCATACCCATCCTACCTCTCACCATGCCACTTTGGCAAAGTGCTCTGGCCGATACGCCGTATGCTTTTCTGGTATGGATCCCAGTCTTCAGTTTTTTCTGGGCAGTATGGTCGCTACTTCAAGCTACCTCTTACAGTGATGATGTCGAACTCAATGGTATCGTTGGAATTCCCATGCTGTTGCTCGTCGGATCCATCTTGCTTTTTGCCGTAAAAGGCAATCCAGCCGTCTTTATTGGCCAGAGCATAGGTCTTCTTTTTTGGCCCCTTTGGTCACTTAGTCTCGCATGGCTAATTTTCGGGCTGGGATCCACTCGACGTGTCATTAGACCACTTGCCTACCTACTTTTAGCGTGGTCTCCACTGTATAGTTTCATCGTCAACATCACCAATCCACCGCTAGAAGTGATCTCTAATGTTGGCATGCACACACTTACTCGTATCATTTCGTGGATCCAAGCCATGGCAACTGATGGCAATTACCTAATATTGCATGGGGGTTCTTGGGTTCCCGTTCAGGTGTCTACGGTCTGTAGTGGATCTGACAGTTTTTTAGCCATGGTTATTTTACTGCCGATTATTTTAGTACTACTTCAAGGATCATGGATTAAGAAAATTATGATGATTGTTATTGCTGGGTTTCTCACCATTTTAATGAACCTGCTACGACTTTTTAGCTTAGTCTTTGCCCTGCACTATTGTTACAGCTAATGAATAATGTCCAAAAGTTGACGACGTAAATTGTCCTAAAATTGACGAGGTTGTTGTCCAAACAAAAAAAGGAAGGGGACCCCCTTCCCACTTGTAGAATCAGAGTTCAATA
>JAKACU010000111.1 GCA_021821185.1 Bacillota bacterium | reverse complement strand
AAAGAGATATCCACAAGGGGATAAGTGGGGCGAAATCGTTATCCACAGGCCGCTATTTGTGGATAACTGTATCCGGGTGCCCATTTTTCGAGCAATCCAGGTCTGAAGGCAGCCAATCACTCAGAAACAGGGTGACCTTCCTGCGAAACGAGGTCCTCTGACAGGTAATATATGGTCCTCAGTTCGCAAAAAAACAACAGCGCAAATAGCTCTTCATGATTTTCTATGTCGCGGAGCCTGCGCGTGGCTTATACTGGTACAGGACGCCTGTCCGTCACGCCCAATATCCCGGAGGTGTCGCCCCTTGTCGCCGGAGCGCAATGAAGTCGAATGGAGAATTCCGTCAAAACCGCTTTTGTGGTTCGGATGCATCGCCACATTTGGAATGTTTGTCGTCAACTTTATCGGATTTTTGGATACTCAGACCAATTCAGCGGAGGGCTGCGGGCCTGATTGGCCGCTGTGCAATGGCCAGGTCCTTCCGACGTTCAACAACGCGCACGTCATCATCGAATTTCTCCATCGCTTCCTTGTCGGCTTTTTTGCGATCATCGCCGTGGTGTTCGCCATCTGGGCGTGGCGCCGCTTTGGGAGTTGGCTGGAGGTGCGCGTATTCGCCTCAATCGCCCTTGGCTTCATTGTCATCCAATCCATTCTGGGAGCTCTTGCGGTGGTGTTTGTAAACCCGCCAAGCGTCCTTGCGCTGCATTTGGGATTCGGTCTCCTCGGACAGGTCGGCGTCGCTCTCCTGACCGTATTCCTGTTTCAGTACCGAGCGTACCAGGAGTCTGCCCCAAATGGCTTGACACTCAGAAATCAGCAGCTCAGCCGCGGCCTCCGCCAATTTATCAGATGGACGTGGATCTATGTGTTTGCCGCCGTTTACGTTGGATCGGATGTGGCGTTTCACGGTGCGGCCGCGGCGTGCCAGGGTTGGCCTCTGTGCAATGGCCTGTGGTTCCCCGGCTTTTCCGGCAATGTCGGACTGGTGTTTTTTCATCGTCTGATAGCGGTCGGCCTCGCCGTCATCGTGACCGTCCTTCTGGTGCAACTCCGGAAGACGCGGCATTCGCGTCCCGATGTGTTCCGGGCGGCCGTTTATTTGCTTATGCTCGTCATTTTGCAGATCGCCAGCGGCGCCTATGTCATTCTCAGCAACATCAGCCTGAACGCCGATCTGCTGCATGTCTCGCTGCTGATGGTGCTGTTTACGCTGCTCAGCTATCTCGTCCTGCAAAGTTTTCGCTTTCGATTCGAGCGGTAGCGCCATCCATGGCCGAACGGCGCGCAGAATCCGCAAAGACATACAGAGACTGCCCGAAAAGGGTCGAGAACTCCGAGCGCGAATTCCATCAACGCGCGTCACTCTCCTCGTGTTTAGAACAACCTGGCTGGAATGAGGCACCCCACCACCCAATTGGGTTGATCAACGATCTCGTGTATTCTGAGATCACCGACAATACCAAGCAGGTTATATGCGCTTGCCTCGTCAACCTTAAGGGAACGGGCGAGCGCTTCCACCGCTTGCAGCGCCGCCTCTTGGGAAGCTTTCATTAGATCTGGACCAATCCCCAAGAATATTTTGCAGCTCGATTCATTAAACCGTTCCATGTTGACTGCGTCAATTTGAGGCGCTTTTATATTCGCCTGTTTGTGCAGTTTAACCCTAATTGCGGCGCTGGCCGGACATTCAACTGCCGTACCGCTAATTTCCCCTTCGCCCTGTATGGCATGCGCATCAGCGATGGACAGGAGCGCACCCTCATTATAGACGGGAAGAATCACTCTGTTCCCTGTCACCACATACCGTACATCAATGTTTCCGCCTGCGAGAGTTGGTGTGATCGACGGGAAGCGTCCAGTTTCGGGCGGAGCCACCCCCAAACATCCAATCATTGGGTTCAATCGAAATTTTGCTCCACCCATAATCTCAATCTCGCGTCGCCCTTCCACATCCCAAATCGTGAATCTCGGATCCTTGAAATGGTCTTTTAGGAGGCCAAAATCAGGAAGAATCGCTGTCCATCCAAATCGCTTGGGTGCGATCTCCAAAATGTCAATCTCTAAGGCGTCACCCGCTTCAGCACCATCGATCCAAATGGGTCCCACAAGCGGATCGAGTTTTCTAAAATCAATGTTCTTCACTTGGTCTACGGTCGTTTCCGGGGTAATCTCGCCGTTCGACGCATCTGGCAAATCAAAGTAGATCTCCGCACCCGGCGATACCCGCATTGCGGGAGTAAGTGACCGATCCCAGTAAGCGTGAATGTGCTGAGACCCCACATGGACGGAATGCACTATACGCCATCTCCTCTCTCAGACTGCATGACGGGATAAACACGCTGCGATCGTTGACGGAAGATCAACGATCCAATCGTTGCAATTGCCAGATAGATAATCAATACGTAGGGAAAGTACTTGATCGGCGCCGGCGGTATCGGAAATACGTTCGCATAGAATGTGTAAACAAGCAGAGCCAAGCCAATGACGGGAGCGGCGAAGTAGTGGTATCTCTTTGCTCTGTAATCGGAATTTGCATAGCGCGCCAAGGAAGTAACGTTCACCATCGCATACGCAATAAGCACACCAAATGTGGCCAGAGCACCCAGCGCACCATACACATTCGCCGCAGATGCAAGATAAGGGATGGAAACAGCCAACAGTCCCAACCCTCCCACCGTTGCAACCAGTACGGCCGATCTTGGCGACTGAGTTCTCGCATCCAGCCGCCCCAAATGCGGCGGCAAGAATCCGTCGCGGGCGAGGGCAAAAATGATATGCGATGCACCATTTAAGCTGGCCAAGGCGCAGGCGAATGTGCTTATGGTTGCTCCGCCGTCCAGCGCCATGGCCATCCATGAACCAACGTAGCGAACCGCCAACTGGTTCATTGGGGCCGCCGAAGTCGCAAATTGTTGAACCTGGGCAGGCTGTTCACCGAATCCGATTGTTTGAGCATAACTTACGAACGTGAAAAACACTCCAGCCAACAATAGACTCCATAATACAGACCTTGGAACCGATTTGCTGGGCTGTTTCGCCTCTTCGCCTAAAATGACCGCACCTTCAAATCCAATAAAAGTAAGAACCCCGAACACAAGCGCGCTGCTGAGACCCGTTATTCCATTCGGGCCAATGATAAACGGCCTTGAAGCAGTCACCGCCGATACACCACTGTGGAGCAGGATCAGAATGGAGGCGACAAACGACACAACGACACTGACTACCTCGAATGACAACATGAGTTTGGCAGAGAGTCGTATATCGTTGTGGGCCATCCACCAAATCACCCCGCCGGCAACAAACGCATAGATGGGCCAGCGAATATGGACACCTGCCACGCTCTGCAAAAACAGTTGAGCGAACTGTCCGAATCCCGCTAGCAAGGCCGCGATGAATCCAACATAGGTTAACAGCAGCGCCCAACCCGATACTAACCCGGCCCTGTCCCCCAACACTGTCCGAGTCAGTCCATACACCGATCCAGCATGGGCGTATTCCTTGGACAGCCGAATGAATGCAATGCCGACTGCCAAAATGGCCAATGTGGTAATAAAAAAGGCGAGTGGCACGTTGTACCCTGCCGATTGAGCCAAGAAGGGCGTATTTAGCGCGACGCCCGTTGTTGGCGCCATGAGCGCGATCGACATTGCGATTGTCTCGGGAAAGCCCAAACGCTGAACAAAACTCTTCGGTTGTTCGCCCATTGCTGTTACCCCCTTTTTCATGGTAGGTCCCTCCTGAACACGGCAGACCCTCTGGCGACCATCATCAATGTCATGTTAACTGACATAATAAAGCCTGATACATCGGAAGTCATTATCAGAATGTGATAAAATAAGAGAAGCATCTTGTGCGAATTCGACAACAAAAGGTGACATACAGCAATGTACTGTGGCCCTGGACAGATTCGTTCCGTTTGTTTATGTAATCATATATAACATCAAGGGGGTATTTGTATGAAGGTGTTCGACCTGTTGAACATTCCGCTTCTGAACGAAGCTCGCGTAGTCGCTGGTTCATTGGGAACCTCGCACGAAGTAGAATGGGTTGACATGATGGATGCGCCAGACATTGCCGAGTTTTTGAAACCAAATGAGATTTTGCTTACGACTGCGTATCTGATTAAGGACGACCCGACAGCTCTGATGCGCCTTATAGAGGAGATGAAAGAACATGAATGCGCAGCTTTATGCCTAAAAACAAAACGCTTCCTGGCAGAAATACCTGATGCCGTAAAACAACACGCAGACAAATTGGGTTTTACTGTCATCGAAATTCCATTTGAGGTGGATCTTGCGGAGGCATTGCACCAAATATTATCTTTCATCCTAAATAGCAAGACAGAGGAACTGCGCTATGCGATGGAAATGCACAAACAATTTGCAGGGTTAATTCTACATGGCCAAGGATTATCGGCGATCTCCAAAAACCTGTCCATGATTTTGAAACAACCCACTATCATTGTGGATGGGCAGCTATGTATGTGGGATGCGGTCAAGCTCGCGCACGGCACGAGACGTGATTCCATCCACGACGGCATGCTTTCAGCCCTCACCGAGAGATTGGAGGACACCCCACAACTCCCCCCAAATTCGTCCGTTCCCTATGTTTCTTCAACTGGCGTCGTGGTGTCAATCTATTCGGTTCAAACGGATCTACGCACTGGGTACATCGTAAGTCTTGGTCAGATGCAAGAGCGCGATACATTCATCACGCTTGCTCTAGAACAAGCCGCTACCATTGTGGCATTCGAGTTGATTAAGCAACACGCCATTGAAGAGCAGTCAAGGCGAATGAAGAATGAATTCTTTGCAGTCCTGCTCGATGGCGAAATGTCTTCCGAGACGGAAATCTTACTGCGTGGTAAGCAGTACGGTCTCACAGAAGGCGCCCATTACGCATGCATGGCCGGAAAGATAGACGAATCAACTGAGGTGCATCACCGAAAGTTGATTCCAGAGAAGAGTAAAATCGAGTTTCAAAAAAATGCAGTGTACGATTTAATCACTCGCCTGATCATCAGCCACGATTTTCATGCCGTGTTATTTACAAAGGGAGATCTTTACGTTCTTTTGACAACGTTTCAATCCTATGACGTGTTGGAGCAAGCCTTGCCAGAATTCGCGCGCACCATGCAACAAGAGATCGAGATAGCATTGCAGATTTCCATATCCTTTGGGATTGGAAACGCCGTCAGTCGTATGGGCAAGATTCCCGCATCGTTCTCGGAGGCCTTTGAGAACCTGCAATCTGGTTATAGGGAAGGAAACCGAAAGTTTGTGCGTTCCTATCGAGCCAAAGAGCTAATGGATCTTATAGGCATGATTCCGGTTCATTACCAACGTGAGTTTTGTCAAAACTCGCTGAAGGATCTTGCCGATCCGCAAAATGGAGACGATTTCGAACTCATTCAAACGCTCACATCATATTTTAACAATAATTTCCACATCACTGCAACAGCCAGAGAACTGTACGTGCACCCCAATACCGTCAAGTACAGACTCGCCAAATGCCAAGAGAAGCTCTCGTGGAATGTACACGATGCCGGCGAAACCTTGTGTATCAGGATGGCCCTGTTGATTAGGCCGCTCATATAGACGCAAGTTCACGATTCAGAGTATCCAGAACCACATAAACCCATGAATCTCTATAATCGCCCGATGCTTCATTTTCCCTAGCGTGAGTTTACGAATTAATTGCCCAATTCAGCAATTTTCCGTTGCCCAATGTTGCCTTCAAGTTTGAGGAGCTAAAGAAAAGGGTTGAAAAGGTTATGGTTGGTTCGTGATTGGTTACAAAACACCGGCGAGACTCACGGTCGACCGGGAGCGGGAACGACGGTCAGACACCACGTCCGCACAGCGCGTGGTGCAACTCGAACAAGAACTCACCACGCTTCGCGAGCAGTACGACGCAGAGGTGCAGGGGTTGCTGGCCGTTATCGAAGAGTTGCGCCAGGTTCCGCGGATATCGCATGAGCAAGCGGCCGTGTCCATCGCTCTAGGCGTTCCGGCGCCTCGCCTCGACGGTGAGCGCATCCTCGTT
>JAKACU010000110.1 GCA_021821185.1 Bacillota bacterium | reverse complement strand
CATTCGCAAAGGCTCGTTTGACTTTTCAAAAGAACATATTCTCGAGGCCGTCGATGGCAGTCTCAAAAGACTGAAGACAGACTATCTAGACGTCTTGTTGCTACACCGTCCTGATGCCCTTGTCGAACCAGAAGAAGTTGCGGAAGCTTTTGATACCCTAGCAAGTGCAGGTAAAGTGCGCCATTTTGGTGTCTCAAACCAAAAACCCATGCAGATTGAACTGTTAAAGAAATTCGTCAAACAACCCATCGTTGCCAATCAATTGCAATTGAGCATCACGAACGCCACGATGATCTCAAATGGTATCAACGTTAATATGGAAAACACAGCTGCTGTAGATCGCGATGGCAGTATACTTGATTATTGCCGACTTCACGACATTACGATTCAACCATGGTCTCCATTTCAGTATGGCTTCTTTGAAGGCGTATTCCTCGATAATGACAAATTTCCTGAGCTCAATGCTAAAATCAATGAAATCGCTGCTAAGTATGAAGTGAGTAACACCACGATTGCGATTGCGTGGCTCTTGCGTCATCCGGCTCATATGCAACCGATCACCGGCACGATGAACATAACGCGCATACTTGATTGTTGCAAGGCGGGCGATGTTACCTTGACACGCGAAGAGTGGTACGAAATCTACCGCGTAGCAGGCAACATTCTTCCTTAAGCAAGAAATAGAGCCAACTCAAGTCAATCCACCTGAGTTGGCTCTCGTATCTACAGTGCGTTAGCGTTTTGTGAACGAGACCTCTCGCCAAATACAATACCAGCCAAAATGAGAACAACACCAATCCATGTTGATACGGACACGGATTCATGGAGAATCCATACCGCCAAAACAATGGCAACAGGCAATTCGATACTTCCTAAGATGGCCGCGGCGCCACCGCCAATTCGCGGAATACCGATACTAAACAGCAACGTTGGTACTGCCTGACTTAACAAACCGATCGCAATCCCATAGCCCCACATGTGTCCCATCGAAACGAACACCGCTGTCGAAGGGTGCTCAAACACGGTCACTAAAATAGTTGATACCGTGGTGATTAAAGCAGTCCGAAAGAGCGGCGATGTAGCTGTGTTAACCATACCATTCACATAGAGAAAGAGTGCATACGACAACCCGCTTAACAAACCAAACGCAATGCCTAACCAAGTAATATGTTGGTGAATTGTACCTGTGATGCCTACGGCCAAGAGAGTACCCACGACAATCGTGATGATAGAAATCATCTGTAACCTTGTTGGTTTTTGTCGCGTTATGGCAAAATCGATAACGAATGTCATCCAAGAAAACTGAAATAACAAGATCATAGCCAACCATGCTGGCAGCATATAGAGTGAAATATAGTAAAAAACGGCTGTTCCAGCAGCGAAAACTCCTAATAAAACAACATGAATCCAGTCTTTACGGGAGATCGTTGACAGGTGATGCCTTGCAAACAAAAGGATCATCATCCACAAAATCAAGACCGCAAAATAAAATTGGCCTAACGTTACAGCATTTGCTGCAAAGCCATGACCATATGCTATTTTTACGATCGCTGATACGCATCCATAACTGGCTCCCCCTAAGAGCACAAGTAACGCATAAAACCCTTGATGGGTCGTCGTTTGATTCTTCATACCTTACCTCCGTTAAATACAAAAAAGGGACTGCACTTCAAGGTATCCTACGATGCCCTAAAGTTGCAATCCCACTGTTTGTTAAAACTTACGCAACGTTTGCTGCTTGTGGACCTTTAGGGCCCTGAACGATATCAAATGTTACGCGTTGGCCTTCTTCGAGGGACTTGTAGCCATCTCCTTGAATAGCGCTGAAATGCACGAATACATCTTCTCCGCCTTCAACTTCGATGAAACCAAAACCCTTTTCAGAGTTAAACCATTTTACGATACCTTGACTCAAACTAATTCCTCCTGGTGCTACCTGAGCACGTCATTTGTTCATTGTTTGCGGAAACTAATAAAGCCATTCTACTCTGCACCAACAATGAGGCGCAAAAAGAACGGCTCAACGTATTTACACACAGATGATTAATCCTGAACATCCTTATCATATAGCATTTGTTTCGGATTGTCAACGAGGATTTATGCCCAGTTTTGCGGGTGGTCCGCACTCACTACATGTGCTGCCTGAGCATTCAAGGATACTTGCTCAGTGTTTTTACAACCAGGAATTACTGCGGTAACTGCTGGTTGCTGTAGACACCATGCAAGCGCCCATGTGGCCATATCGACATCTTGAGGTACTTCTGTTTGCCGAATCTGCGCAACCATTTCGAGTTTTCTTCTGGTATCTTCCGCATTGTGTCGATTGCGAACATCCGTTTTGGCAAAAACTGCACCAGGTTTGTATTTGCCGCTTAGATAGCCACTAGCTAACGGGACGCGAGCAAGCACGCCCAAATCCTGTTCGATGCACGCTTTAAATACGCGCTCTTCAGGCTTGCGATCCAACCGATTATATACTACTTGAATAGCTTGTACACCTACACGGCTCGACGCTTCTGTTTGATGGAGATTATCATTGCTACCAATCGACGTACCGAGATGTCGAATTTTCCCCGCCTGCACTTGCTTATCAAGCAACGTCCAAAGATCGTCTTGATCAAACGCTTCATCCGATCCAGAATGGAACTGATAAAGATCAATATAATCCGTATGCAGTGCTTTTAAAGAAGCATCAAGTTGTTGTAATACATCGTTGGGGGTCCAAAGTTGCAGCCGCTCAAAACGTCCGTTAAATGCATGGCCAAATTTTGTAGCCAGAACCCAATCTTCACGATTTCGACGAGACAGATAATGGCCTATGAAAGCTTCTGACAAATGATCTCCATAACATTCGGCCGTATCAATCAAATTGATACCCTCTTCATGTGCACGATCGAGAATCGCATCAGCCTCGGCCTGTGAGAAATCCTGTCCCCATTCACCTCCAAACTGCCAAGTTCCAATACCAATGACCGAAACTTTCAAGTTCGTTTTCCCTAATTTACGATATTTCAAGATGATCGCCTCCATGTCGCTCGCTGTCTAAATGCGTCATTTGTGCCACGGGATATCTTTCTCCAGCAACCGCATTTGGAGGAACAGCCTTTTCTATACGCCGTATATCCTCTTTCGACAACTTACTCGTGAGTGCTTCAAGAGCATCGTTGAGATGATCTCTACGTCTTGCCCCAATGAGTGGGATGATATCATCACCACGAGACAATACCCAGGCAATACTTAATTGCGAAACGGAAAGGCCTTTTTCACGAGCAATCACACGTAAAGCATCGACCAATTTAAGATTGTTATTCAAGTTCTCATTTTGAAACCGGGGAATACCACTTCGTATATCCCCTTGCAAAATTTGATCTTTCTTAAAATTGCCACCTAATAATCCACGAGATAGTACGCCATAAGCCGTAATACTGACGCCAAGCTCCCTTGCAGTAGGCAGGATTTGCGCTTCTATGTTACGGGACATTAGAGAATATTCGATTTGTACATCCGTGATTGGGTGCACTTTACTGGCACGACGAAGTGTGTCAGCCGCAACTTCGGATAAACCAATATACCTCACATAGCCAGCTTGAATCATATCTGCAATCGCTCCAACGGTTTCTTCAATAGGAACAGCTGGATCCACACGTGCTGGTCGATAGATATCGATATAATCCGTACCGAGTCGATTGAGCGTGTATGCTAGAAAATTTTTCACCGCTTCAGGACTGCAATCATATCCGGAAAATGGCCCAGCAGGTGTTCGTAAAGCACCAAACTTCACACTTAAACAGACATTTTTGCGATTTCGTCCTTGCAGGGCTTCGTGAATCAGTAGTTCATTGTGCCCCATTCCGTAAAAATCTCCCGTGTCGAGAAGTGTAACACCAGCTTCCAGCGCAGCATGAATGGTTGCTATACTTTCTTTTCGATCAGATTGTCCGTACATGCCTGACATTCCCATACAGCCCAAACCAAGGTGTGAAACCATCGGACCTGACTTACCAAGTTTTTGCGTCTTCATAGTGTCCTCCGATTATGTAATGGACGTGCTCAGCGACACAATTCAAGCCGACTCCCTCTGATCTTAACTGCTACTCGTAACCCGTACGTCAACGCTGAAACGGATTAAACACTTCACGCGGATTGGTCACACGAATATGTCGTGCAAAGTAGGGATACACTTCAGCGATCCGTTCATACATTTGGTAAGCAATTTCCCGGTAACTAAAATGCCCCGCTGAACCTGTTCGCAGTTCAACGATGTACGCAGCTTCTGCAAGATCCATCTGATGTAGAGAGCGGCACACGGTCCCGAGCGGCAAGAGATACTCCAATTCATCACTGAAGATAGTCTGTAAACTCTTCAATTGTGCAAAATGAGTATCCATATCATCTCTATACACGCGCTCAAGAGGCGTATTACAAATCGGATCAGGCATGATGTAGTCAAGTTCTATACTCGGCTTTTGCAGAATTTTCGTGACCTTACGATGCCGATTCAAGTCGCGAAACGATCCGATATCCATCGCGATATCAAAAACGAGCGGAGCCGCAGTAAGCTCTCTTAGCCAGGCATCATGATTTCCTCGATGCAAAAAGGCAATACGTAGGATATCTTCCTTTTGCGCTTGCGCCAAATCCATCACCACAGCGCGAATTTGTCGATACGATAAGTGAGACACGCTATAAAGCAGCACCGTGCATGCGTGCGTCAGTGGATCGCCTTGTTCAACAAATAATTGCACGCCATAGGACGTCTCTGGTGAAATCCCTTCAAGAAACGACTTTGCAATCTGTTGCAAGTCCTTTCGGGTCTCTTGTAAAAACGGACTCGCTTCGGTGTACTTAGCAAGCGTTGGAAGAAGCGGCCCCGGGTTGAGGCTAAGGTTATCCTTCATCACCGAAAATAAGACAGGGTCATTCTGCACTACGGCACTGCGCATATCCGTTGCGATATCGCGAATTTCCGCAAGATCATGGCTCATGAGCCGACTGATTTGCTTCTCCAAGGTTCGAGCACTTGTAATCTGACCGAGACTTGTCAATGTCCCCAATGGTAGCCAGTACCTTGCCACATCAAAAGAACGTGCCTTCATTGTTCGAATATACGTACTTTGGGCCATCGTATCCGGCTTAGGATACTGTTGCTGCAATAACTGCAACGTGTGTTCGGTAAAATCCGCATACCGCAAAAATAATTGTTCCATAAGAGCATGGTATGCATCCGGCGCATTGGCGGGGGTATAATACATGTCCTTAGTAAAGCTTTGGTAACGAGTCGAACGTTCCTGACCATCCCAAAGGGGCTCATCGACGACAGTCAATGCAGCTAAAATTGAGATGTCCTCTATGGCCAAGGCCACATGTGCCAGATCAGCGATAGACCCATGCCCATATTGAAAGTAAAACGTGTTTAAAAATTGCTCCGCCCTTTGCACCGACAACTCAGCCATGCTCTGTGCAAGTGACATGCTCGATCGACTGTATTTTGCCATGCCATAGGCTAGCACCTCGGCGCTATCCCCTGCTACCGAATACACTTTATGCGTCATGGGTTAACTCCCTTACACCATTATTTTACAAATGTCATTTGTAAAATCAACGGGATCCTGGATCGGCAATCCTTCGATCAGCAAAGCTTGATTGTACAGCAAATTCGTATAAAGACTCAGTTTTTGCCGATCTAGTTCAAAAGCCGTCTTTAATGAACTAAACACATCATGATGAATATTGATTTCTAACACCTTTTCTGCCTTAACGTTTTGACTGTTCGGCATAGCCTTTAGTACCTTTTCCATTTCAATAGTCAGATCGCCATCGGCTGTCAAGCATACCGGGTGATTCTTCAGTCGCTTAGAAATGCGAACGTCTTTTACCTTATCACCAAGAATACTCTTCATCTCATCGAACATCGCTTGGCTATCTTGTGCTTCTTTTTCCGTTTGCTCGTGATTTTCGTCTGCATCAATACCTAAATCACCGCTAGAGACTGACTTAAATTCCTTTTCTTTGTACGTCATCAGCATTTTGATGGCAAACTCATCCACATCT
>JAKACU010000109.1 GCA_021821185.1 Bacillota bacterium | reverse complement strand
ACGAGTTGTTGAAGAGATGCATTACTATCCGAATGCTTCAGCGAGACGTTTAGTGACGAATCGGTCTTATACGATTGGCGTCTTTTATCCAGCTAATGGCGGTCCTGGATTACGACAACCTTTTATTGCCCACTTACTTGAGGTGTTTAAGACAGCGATTGGAACATCAGGTTATGATTTATTGCTCTTTGGCGATGAGAAACATCCTTATGGAAAGTTTAGTTTTCTAGATCGGGTTGAACATCGTGATCTTGATGGAGTACTGCTCCTGGGCTCTCCTGATGAGACGATCGATGAATTATTGGCATCCAACGTACCGATTGTTGGTGTCGACCATGTGGCTGCAGGGCAACGAGTTGGGTCTATTACATCAGATAATCGACGGGCGATATATGAACTTGTTCAACTTCTAAAGGCGAATGGATACAGTAAGTTCGGATTTTGTCATGGAGATTTGACGCTGCCTGTCGCCATGGAACGGTTACAAGGATTCTACTCAGGCCTATCTGTGGCACAAATAACGCCGCGCAAAGAGTGGATCTTTGATGACGCATTTAACTTTGAAGGTGGCATTCAAACGGCGCACCGAATTTTATCGCTCACACAAAAACCTGACGTCATCATTTTCTCTGGGGATATTTCAGCGATTGGGGCGTTACAGGTTTTTTCAGAACACCATATCCGGGTTCCCGATGATATTGCTGTTGTTGGGTTTGATGATATTGATGCGGCTTCTTATGTTTTTCCAAAACTGACGAGCATAAAACAAGACAAAGAGGAAATGGGCAGACTTGCAGCGGAACTTTTGGTTGACCTCATTGAGAATACAGAACGCAGTATGCCACAACATTTTGTTTTACCCACACAGTTGATTGTACGCAATACAACAAGACCATTGGTGATAAACGGACTTTAGGAGGGATTTTGGTGATGAATTCTTTTGATTTGCCGGATGACATAATAAAAAAGATTCCTAAGAATTTCTTTTTCGGAACGGCTGCGGCTGCGTATCAGGTGGAAGGGGCAGTCAATGAAGGAGGGCGAGGGCCCTCGATTTGGGACGTGTTTTCAAGTACGCCTGGCAAAACGCAAAATGGTGATACTGGAGCGATCAGTGTGGACCATTATCATCGGTTTGCTGAGGATTTTGCGTTGATGCGCGAATTGAATATTAAACATTATCGTTTTTCGATAGCATGGCCGCGCTTGTTCCCTATGGGTTCAGGGCAAATTAACCAACAGGGCGTTGATTTTTACAATCGTTTGCTTGACTCTATGTTAGAAAATGAAATAACTCCTATGGCTACACTATATCATTGGGATTTGCCTCAAGCTTTGCAGGAACTAGGTGGATGGGAAAATCGCGATACTGTCTATCGATTTCAAGACTATGCTGATGCGGCATTTCGGGCGTTTGGTGATCGCGTAAAAGCCTGGATCACGCATAATGAACCATGGTGTGTCAGTGTTCTTGGCAATTTAACCGGTGAACATGCCCCGGGTTTCTACGACCCGCAAAAGGCTCTAATCGTGGCGCATCACGTTTTGCTTTCGCATGGTCTAGCTGTACAGACGTATCGGGGACAAAATCAAAATGGCCAAATTGGTATTACGTTGAATTTGACACCAGTGTACGCGCAAACTCCTGGTTCCGATGATGACAAAGCTGTCGTGATGAATGATGTATTTTCCAACCGTTGGTTTCTCGACCCAATTTTCAAGGCGCAGTATCCGAAGGAAATGATGCAAATTATTGGAGAGCTACCAAGTGCCATCACCACGGATGACCTTGCAACGATTGCACAACCGATTGACTTCCTTGGCGTAAATTATTACCAACCGCTTGTGGTGCGCTATGATGCTAGCGCGGCCCCGTTTTACACGGAGAATGTTACGCCGCAGGATCGGGTAACGAGTATGGGCTGGCCCGTTTCAGGCAAGGGGTTGCGAGATTTGTTGCTACGCTTACAGAAAGATTATGGGGCCTGTCCATTTTATGTGACGGAAAATGGTGCAGCTTATCCTGATCAATTGGATCATGCTCACGTTCATGATGAGGATCGCATCCATTACTTATCAGATCATGTGTTAGCACTAGCTGAGGCAATAGAACAAGGCGCCGATGTACGAGGGTACTATGTATGGTCTTTTATCGATAACTTTGAGTGGGCATGGGGTTACGACCGACGCTTTGGTATCGTTTATTGTGATTATGCCACGCTACAACGTTATCCTAAAGATAGCGCATGGTGGTATGCCAAGCATATTGTACGCCATCATAATATTCATGCGTGACGCGCTTGTTGGAACGTTTTTGATACAATCTGCTCTCGCTTTATCATCTCTTCATCCATCTATTCACAAAAAGGTGTCATTGCGCCCATTCCCTTATCCTTACCAGGCCATGCTTGCAATTGAGTCAGACGCCGATCACGTGAATCTGCGAAAATTCAATATCATTCATGAGTTCCTTAATACAACAATGCATACACCCTTAGGAAAAGGACTAGGGTTAGATATTTCCGATTCGTTTTTTTTATACAATGGATCGAATCTCCCTGATGTAATTGATTATAACGGTGCAAAATTACCGACGGAAATGACCTTTTTTCGTGGGACAATTCATAAGTTAGCCTATGGTTCTATCTTACTTCACTATATGCGTGTAGGATGGATTGACACATTTCATGCTATGGGAGATTTTTCGCGGATCAATACAAAACAGACGGTATTTTCTCGAAACTTGGCCGTTTATGCCTTGCGGTACCTTGAGGCGCATGGAATTCATCTGACGGTAATCACAGATCACGGCAATCAATCGAATGTGGATAACTTTGGTGCCTATTCCATCAATCGATTTGAACATTATCAGCAGGGAGACAGCCCTGAATCACCGTATTATATTACTGACTTGCTTCATCAAGCCGGTGTACGATTCGTATGGCCCGACTTATTTAGCCAAAAGTATGCCTACCCATCGATGATTTATCCCATTCATTTGCGAGATGGCAGGGAAATCTGGGGATTTTGGCGATTTACAGGCACTCTTCGCAAAGTCTTGAAACATCATTTGTGGCGCTATGACTGGACTGACCTGTGGAATCCCGCTGAGTTGTCGATGCAACTGTCGCCCGCACGACTTTCTCTGTTGGTGCACGATCACGCTTATACTATTATTGCCACGCATTTGGAAGGAAACGCGGATAAAATGCCGTTGTCAACAAGCGCTGTTGAAGCGTTGACACGCTTGTCGCATTTACAGTATCACGGTAAAATTCTTGTGGCTCGGACAAGCCGCTTACTTCAGTACAATCTTGTACATCAGTATCTTCGCTATAAGACGTATCAAAAATTGGGACAGACATGGATCAATATTCTTGCCGTGGCTGATCCCGTCGATGGTGCATTTGTTCCATCACTCAACCAATTGCACGGAATCACATTTTCTGTTCCCGATCCTTTACGAACTATCATTTTATTACGTGGCACGAAAATTCCTGCGACTGATGAAACAAGAAGTGTAGGTTCTATTGGCGTTCGATGGTTTTCGCCTGATACGACGAATTATGCCATATGGAGCCTAAAGAAGCGTCATACGCGATCCTCTGTGAAGAAAGGGAGCCCAACAATGCTCGCTGCGCTCATGGATGGATTTCTCGTAATCGGTCTCATTTTGACACTTTTGTATGCGAGAAGGAGGTCTAAACACCAGGATCGTTAAATAATCTCTTGATTTTTACATAGGTTTTAGTCCATGATACTAGTGGATAAGTAGTCTGGAGGCTCTGTATAGGATGAACTCACCAGATGGAGACAATCAGCCAGTAAGTAGTCCTGGTAAAAAGAAAAGAAATAAACGTCGACGTCGTCAGATTTTGTGGATGAGTTTGGCTAGTTCCTCCATCATAGTCGGTGGTGCTCTTGGTGCTGTGTATTATACGCTACAACCTACCAATCATTTCCATGATCCGCATGCGCTTCCCACGGTGAGTATTCCGGATGCACCAGGTATAACCACCCATGCGCTTCATGCAGGTGAATTCAACTTATTACTTCTTGGGGTTGACTCGAGAACGCCAGACACACCGGCACGCTCTGATTCTATTTTGCTGATTCATGCCAATATTGCTACACATGCGTTTAATGTGCTCAGCATTGCTCGTGATACAAGGGTAAATATAGCGCCTTATGGTCTGACAAAGATAACCCATGCAAATTACTTAGGGGATTTAAAGGGTGGACGCATTCAGGGCATCGAAGAGGCAAGTCAGGCGGTCAGTAATTTAACGGGATTATCTATCAATTATTATGCGGAGACAAACCATTTCGGATTGCAAAATCTCGTTGATGCTATAGGTGGCGTGACGGTGAATGTGCCGTTTGCTGTGCCGATCATTAACGCATGGTATCCATCCTTGAATGGTAAGACCATTCCTCAAGGCACACAGCATCTTGATGGGGAAATGGCAGCAGAATTAGTTCATCAAAGGGAATTGTTACCGAATGGCGATTTTAGTCGCCAACAATTGCAAGAAGACTTGCTACTAAGCATTGCGAAGAAGATGGAGAAGCCACAAAATTGGGGCATGATTCCTAGCTTTATTAATGCTTTGCCAAAGTTTCTAACAGCAAGTAATTTGAGTACGTCAGATATGATGAGTCTGGCCTTGGCCTTGCATGGCTTTAAACGTAGTGATGTTCATTATTATCAAGTGCCCGGATCTTCGCTGTATGCGATGGATCCCGTGGTTGGGCAGACGCTGTATTATTGGAACCCTAACATGACGCAATTGGATCCAATTATCGCAAAACATTTTGTGAACTAAGCATGATTTTCGAGGAATATTTAATAATCATGTAACAGGCGACTGCAGCTACGATGACAAAAGCAAAAATTCCGGTGTAAGGGATTTCTGGAAGGACACCAGTTGGTTGATCATTGATGGATATGAAACTAACGGATGGATCGGTCGAAAAGTAAAATGTATCTTTGCCATTCTTGCCGTTCGAAGTAGCATACCCCGTTGCGATCATGTATTCACCTGCTTTCACCGGTGGCGAGGCTAGCGATATTTTGGGCGTGTACTGACGTTACTGATGAATCTAGTTGGGACGTGGAGAAGCTATTGATAAATGATGTGAAATTTTGTAGTTTTTTCCATTGTCCTAGTGCTAATGCGAATGTCAACTCTGTCACAGGTGCACCAGATCTCGCATGAAACTCGGCATTCAGAATTTGTTGCATGGTTTGGTCTTGACGGATAGCACTATGAGCCGTTGTCTGATACGCGATCGGTGTAACAAATTCTGCACGAATATACGCAGATGTGCTATTGAAGTTCACTGCATAGGTATAAGCTACATCTTCAAATAGATCTTGTGCACCACCGATTTGTGACGCAGGCAAGAGTATGGCATATACTTCTGCTTGAATACCTGGACGAACGGTGTAGCTGGTTTTGGCCAAGATCGTATCCCCATGAAACAACAGGCAATTATTGACACCATAGCTAAGCAAGGTATTGAGATTGTAGGTCCACCATTCTTCCCCCATAACATAATTACCTTTAAGATTTGAGTAGGCGTACGCCGTACCATACGAACCTGGTCCCAACACCGCATCTTCATTGTAATTACCAAGCAAACTTCGTTGATATCCAGTCACTTGCGGCATTAATATCGATAGTTTATTGGTCGTCACAGTAATTGGATTGCCGTAAGATCCAGCTGTCCAAAAGTACAAGGGCCATAATGCGACGGTTAGGATGATTGCGCTTGCGCTGACAACAAAAGTATGAAATTTGTCTGGTATTTTTAGTTCATAGCTAATTGGTAATACTTTACCTTTCAATCCGATTAATTTACCAATAATTGATAGAATAATAATCGATAGAATAAAGAGAACGAAACCTAAAATGGGATGCAGTATGCCAAAACTGAAATTTGAGCCTGCATAGTGTGTTTCTGCCCTCCTGTAATGACCGAAAGTTGACGAAGTTGCCTGTCCAAAGTTTGCTCGATACAATGTCCATATCCTGAAGAAAGAAAAAACGTCTCTGTTTTCGTCATGCTGCACGAACAGC
>JAKACU010000108.1 GCA_021821185.1 Bacillota bacterium | reverse complement strand
TCGTAGACAAGATGAGCGCAGTAAAGGAAGTATTCGTTGTCTCATGCAGCCAAAGCAAGAGCTGGGATGCAGCCAGGGAAAGCGCGAACACGCTTACCAAGGATACCAAAGGTATAACCCACACAGCTATATCGCCAGTATTCATGCGTGCGGATGGAGTCGTTGTCACAGATCTCGGGCGGGAAAAGCGCACCTCCAGACCGGCTAGAAACATCAGGTATAAGAGACTCAATTGGGTGATGCTATGCATCCAATCAGGTGTTGCAAACAGCTTTAGCCCGCTTTTGCCAACCAGCATGCCGAAAAAGATCTCCAACACTGCAGTTGGCAAACGCAAGGCAGGAACTAAGGTGATCAAAAACGGCATGGTAAACGCGATCAAAAAAATAGCTGTTAATGAGATAAAAGGCGCTCTATCTGCCATGCTTAACCTCCAAAAAGGGTTTGTCTCTATCTTATGGCCCTTTTTTAGAGGACAGACTATGGCACTTGCGGCACAAACCGGTTATCCCAGATAGCGCAAGGCTAGTTCCGTTAAAAGGTGAACACCTGGAACCAATACGCCGTCGTTTGCATCAAATTGTGGATGGTGATGCGGGTGTTTTGTACCCATACCAAGAAAAACAAATGCGCCAGGGATTTTCTCCAGGTAGTATGCGAAATCTTCTCCACCCATGGTTGGGTCAGCTATGATGGCGTTATGTTCGCCAAATAAGTCACTTGCCGTCTCTAGGGCCAGTTTTGCCATGGCAGGATCGTTAATTACCGCAGGATAACCTCGATGCAGTATGAACTCTGCGCTAGCTCCGAATGCTTGCGCAATGTTTGTCGCAATCTGTTCGATCTTGTGCGGCAAACTATCGCGCAATTCCCGCGTCAAAGTGCGCAAAGTTCCGTAAAGCAAAGCGGTCTCAGGGATCACATTCATCGCGGTTCCAGCATGAACCTGCGTGACTGAGATGACAGCATCATCTTGTATCCCGATCGATCGGCTGACGATCGTTTGCAAGGCTGTGATGATGTGCGCCGCAACGACGATCGGATCGATGGTCACATCTGGCATGGAGGCGTGGCCGCCGCGTCCCTTGATGGCGATCGTAAAGTCATCCGGCGACGCCATCATAGGGCCCAGGCTTGTCGCTGCTTTCCCAAAGGGCAACGGCTGCCAAACATGCAGGCCGAAAATGGCATCAGCATGGTCCAGTACGCCGCTTTGCAGCACACTTGGCGCACCGCCAGGCAATTGCTCTTCAGACGGTTGAAAGATCAGCATGACGTTTCCTGAAAAATTGCGGTGATGCACAAGCGTACGAGCGACCCCTAGCAAAATTGTCGTATGTGCGTCATGTCCGCATGCATGACAGATACCCGGGTGAACGGACGCATAGGGGAGATTGCTTTCATCAGACATGGGCAAGGCGTCCATATCGGCGCGCAGTGCAACAGTTTTTCCCGGATGCGCCCCGGAAATGGTGACAGCCACGCCTGTTTGAGCTATTTTTTGCCCTTTTAGTCCCAGAAGCTGCAATTCTCTTAGAACGATCTCTTGTGTGCGAAATTCCTTAAAGGCCAGTTCGGGGTGCTTATGCAAGTCGTGGCGCATCTGCACCAGATCGTGTTCAAAGGAGTGAATCCAAGCCAAACGTTCTTCCGCCGTTGCCATTTTTTGACCCTCCCTTGTTCAGCAGACATTTCTCATAGGTCTAGTATATCTTTTCTAGCGCTTTCGTTCATAGTTGAGAGATTTTGCATATAGATTCTAGGAGAACACGTGATAAGCGGGTGATAGATTTGAGTTACCGGATGACGATTCGAATCGAAAATCCCGCGTCACAGCCTGACAATGAGGCTGTCAAAACCCATGCCATGACGCGGGAAACAGGGATTGATACCGTAGAAAACAGGCAAGTGCAAGATACTGCGGATAGCGAAACGAAAAAGATAGAACCAGTAGTCGACCCTTTACTTCAAGAAATTTTGTTACAAGCGAGAGAATTGGCCAGCACCTGGCAATCCGAGGTTCCCTATCAACCAACTTCTTCTTATAAAAGGAAACTACACAAGAAAAAGCTTTCTCTACGCGAGCTTTTTGTGGAGTCCTGGGCGATAGGTCTCGCTATTGGCGCCATGTTACTCGTGCTTGTGCATGCTTTTGGGGCAGACTATCACATCGTCCAGACGCGCCAAGCGGTCTCGGTATCTGTACCAGCTGCTGACAATCCTTCATCTGCAAACCTACGCCAGATTCGTGTTCCCGGGCTTTCCCTGTGGATCTATGAAGCGGGCATCTATAGAACGGTGCAAAGCGCACAATCGGCCGTCAGCGATTACCGCAAAAGTGGTGTACGCCCCGTGATAGCGCCGCTTGTGCCGTCAGCCAGTGCAGGTGCGGCTGGTCGTTACGCACTTTTACTTGGATCAACGATGAGTACAAACGGATCACCAGCGTTTGAGACATGGTTGCAGCACGCTCAGGTGCCCTATTTTGTGCGGCCATGGATCATACCAACCCATGTCGTATCCTTTCATAAGAAGGTGCCTGCGTCCGTTCAAGCTCTGCTCTCGACCGATGTTCAGTTGCTTGAAGCTTTGGTCGCTGTTTCTTCCGGGTACGACGTATCCACTGTTCAACCCCTAGCTCACCAAAGTGAACAGTTGCGCCTGCAAAACCGCCAAATCATGACACAGACCACTCCAACGATACAGCAAATCAGGACATTTGACGATGCGGTACAAGGTGCGTGGCAAGCTTTGCACAGTGCCGGACCTTATGGAACGATGCTGCAATTGGCCAAAGCTATAACAGCATATACGCACATACAGTAAATTTGAGGAATTGTGAAATAGTTCTCCTAAAGAAGTGGGACAAATCATGCATCATGATATACTTTTTGCAGGATAAATTTCCGGAAATAGGTTTATTTTATCCTGAGGGGATGTTTTGCGGAGGTAGCTTAATGGATATTATTTTGGCGTCCAGTTCACCAAGGCGTACGCAGTTGCTTACGCAAATCGGGATTGTCCATGAAGTGATGGCGCCAGACGTCGATGAATCACAATATGTTTCGCTTGAGCCAAGAGCCATGGTTAGAACCCTTGCACTAAAAAAGGTTGAAGCGATTCGCCAGCATGTTCATCAAGGGCTTATTGTGGGATCTGACACAACGGTAATTCTTGGTGATCGCATATTGGGCAAACCTCATACCAAAGAGGATGCAAAAAACATGTTGCAACACCTTAGCGGGCGTGATCACACCGTTTGCACAGGTGTTGCCGTCATGGATGCTGCGACGGGACGTTATCGGTTGGGCCACAGCGAGGCAAAGGTATGGCTTGCCGCAATGACACCATATGAAATTGCCGCTTACATTGCGAGCAAAGAACCGATGGATAAAGCAGGATCCTACAGTATACAAGGGTTATGCGCAAAATTTGTCGAACGAATTGATGGAGATTACTATGCGGTCGTCGGGTTGCCACTTGCCATGACATCAAGATTTCTCGCCGACTTAGGGTATAGATTTTAATTTCTTAGGGCGGAGCGGATGGATTTGAGTGGGCATAGTACTTCGGTTCGTGGTACACTAATTGCTGAGTTGCCGATTGTCGAACGACCTCGAGAGAGGTTGTTGCGTCATGGACCGCAGATTTTAACAACTGCAGAACTGATTGCTCTAGTGATTGGAACAGGGCGGCAAGGTGAGTCTGCACTGTCTTTGGCTGATCGGATCTTGTCGAGTGCTGGCGGCTTGGTGGAGCTAGTGCATACCGATGTGCGGGAACTGCAACAACTTGATGGTATCGGACCTGCCAAGGCCGCCACAGTACTTGCGGCGATTGAACTGGGAAGGCGTCTGCAAGCGGCTCGCGGTACGCTGCTTAGAAAGATTTCGTCGCCAAATGAAGCTGCGACTTTTTTGATGGAGCGCTTGAGTTTTTTGCGTAAGGAACATTTTATGACGATTCATCTTGATACGAAACATCAGATTCTTGGTGAAGAAGTCGTATCGATAGGGTCGTTAAATGCTTCCATTGTGCATCCGCGCGAGATCTTTAAAACGGCGCTTAAACGCAGTGCTGCATCCATCATATGCGCGCATAACCATCCAAGCGGAGATCCAACGCCAAGTGCAGAAGACATTTCGGTAACCAAAAGACTGGTCAACGCTGGTATGATTCTTGGTGTAGATGTATTGGATCACATTGTGATCGGTGACAAACGATATATCAGCATGCGAGAAAGTGGCTATATGGCTGAAGTACAACACACATAGTGGAATGATTTGAGGGGAGTCGACAGGATGTTTGGCAATTTGCGCGATATGGGGATTGATCTAGGGACGGCCAACACGTTGGTATACATGAAAGGGCGAGGCATCGTTGTGCGTGAACCCTCTGTTGTAGCCATGCGTACCGACACGGGCGTCATTCGCGCCGTAGGTGAAGAAGCGAAAAAGATGATTGGACGCACGCCGGGCAATATCGTGGCTGTTCGGCCAATGAAAGACGGCGTTATCGCGGATTATGAGACGACAACGACAATGTTGAAGTACTTTATCCGTCAGGCTTTGAAAAAGAAATCGGCGTTTGCCGGAAAACCTCGTGTCATTGTTTGTGTACCGTCTGGTATTACCGCGGTCGAGAATCGTGCCGTACTCGACGCCACGATTCAAGCTGGAGCCAAAGAAGCGCAAACGATCGAAGAGCCGATGGCAGCTGCCATTGGTGCAGGATTGCCTGTGGGTGAACCAACTGGCAGTATGGTTGTTGATATCGGAGGGGGAACCACGGAAGTTGCTATCATCTCGCTTGGAGGGATCGTAACGAGCCGTTCCATTCGTGTTGCCGGCGACGAGATGGATGAAGCGATCATGAATCACATCAAACGAAAATACAATTTGATGATTGGCGAACGGACAGCGGAAGAGCTGAAGATTTCGATTGGCTCCGCCCAAGTGACAGAATCCTCCCAAGAAGTGGAGATACGCGGACGCGATCTCGTTTCTGGCTTGCCAAAGACAGTTACAATTACAGCATCCGAGATGTCGATAGCGCTTGCTGACACTGTCGCAAGTATTGTGGAGGCCGTGAAAGTTACGCTGGAAAAGTCGCCGCCGGAACTTGCCGCAGATATCATGGACCGCGGCATTGTGCTAACTGGTGGTGGCGCTTTGCTGCGCAATTTGGACAGGCACATTTCTCGCGAAACGGGAATGCCTGTGATCGTAGCAGAAAACCCGCTTGATTGTGTTGCGATCGGAACGGGAAAGGCGCTGGACAATATGGATCAATTGCGCGATCGCCGCAAAGATGGGCAGCGTCGGTACCGCGGTCGGTGACTTGAGAGGATGAGGGAGAGGCTGTCTTGTGGGTAGGTTTTTTTCAGGGGGTCGATTGTTTGCTTTTCTTGGCCTGATTATCCTGCTGGTCGTGTCAGCCGGGATCTCACAACGCTCGCGAGTTATCGAGCAGTCGTGGCCGGGGAAATTCATTCGGGACGGCTTTTCCCTGATCAGTCGGCCGTTTTATGAACCATCATATCAAATTGCAACGTTTTTTCATCGCTTAGAGGATTTAAAAGCGATGTACCAGGAAAATGCACAATTGAAATCGATCGCAAACGAAGATGCATCACTGCGCGTCAGTTTGCAGGAAAAAACGCTGCAGATTCAACAATTGAAGCAGATGCTGCAATTTAAAGATAAAGAACCGCAGTTTCAATTAATCTCCGCGCAGGTCACAGGCAGAAGCCCGCTGTCGTGGAATTCCGATATTGTGCTTTCGGTAGGAAGTGCCTCAGGGATTCGACGCAACCTGCCTGTCTTGAACGATTCTGGTGCGCTGGTTGGGCGCATCGTGTCGGTCGCAGAGTACAGCAGCACTGCAGCGCTCATTACAACGACCGATTCGGCGGACGGCGTTTCTGCTGATATTCTGGCACCCAAGCAGCCAGCCTTTGGCATTGTTTCCGGATCGTCAACGGCGCCTGGGCTGCTCAACATGCAATTTATCTCGCAGCTTAGCGGCGCCGCAAAACCGGGAGATCTTGTCGTCACATCGGGACTTAGCGACATTTATCCGCGGGGGCTTATCATCGGTAAGGTACAGTCGTTTTCTGCGGACGGTTCTGGTATCACACGATCT
>JAKACU010000107.1 GCA_021821185.1 Bacillota bacterium | reverse complement strand
CGGTAGCTGAAAAATCGATGGAAAACGTGGAGGTTGAGGAGGAAGTGTCCGATGAGCTGTGTGAAAAATGTGGTCGCCGCATGGTATGCAAACACGGTCGATTCGGAAAGTTTTTGGCGTGCCCTGGGTTTCCTGAGTGCCGCAATGCCAAACCGATCTTAAAACAAATTGGTGTGGTCTGTCCGCGGTGCCATAAGCCGTTAGTGGAACGCCATGGCAAGCGGCGCAAAGTGTTTTACGGCTGCTCCGGCTATCCAGAATGCAATTATGTCTTATAGGATGAGCCTACAGGCAAAAGTTGTCCGGCGTGTGGTGAACCTTTGGTCTTTAAGAAGCAAAAGGGCAAGCCGGATATGATGGTTTGTTCAAATCCGGAGTGTGGACACAAGGAACAGGCGGTCGAGGCACCCTAAAGGACCTCGACCGTGCGGTACGGGGGTGTTAGTGTATGCAAGAGCAAGGCGTAAATGTACTTGGCGCGGGCCTGGCAGGGTCTGAAGCCGCCTGGCAGATCGCGTCTTTTGGCGTGCCGGTTACTTTGTATGAGATGCGTGGTGTTAAGGGAACGCCGGCACATCGGGGCAATGATTTTGCCGAATTGGTTTGTTCAAACAGCTTGCGCGCGGCATCACTCACAAATGCTGTTGGACTGCTCAAACAAGAGATGCGTCTTATGAATTCCCTGATCATGCAAGCGGCGGATAAGACAGCGATCCCTGCCGGCGGAGCCTTGGCGGTAGATCGAGAACGATTTTCACAACAGATTACCCAGACACTGGAAAACCATCCTCTTATTCGTGTGATACGCGAAGAAGTCAAGGAGATTCCACCGGGCGTTTGTGTGGTGGCTACCGGACCTTTGACATCGGATGACTTAAGTGAGTCTATTCGCCAATTTACAGGACTTGCTTCGCTGTATTTTTATGATGCTGCGGCTCCGGTTATTGAACGAGACAGTATAGACGATTCTATTGCGTTTTACGCATCGAGGTATGATAAAGGCGAGGCAGCTTATTTGAATTGTCCTATGGATGAAGAACAATTCGATCGCTTTTATGAGGCGTTGATCGAAGCGCAAACTACTGAGATCAAGAGTTTTGAAAAAGAAGTTTATTTTGAAGGGTGCATGCCGATAGAGATTATGGCAAAACGCGGCCGAAAGACTATGCTGTTTGGGCCGCTTAAACCAGTGGGGCTCGTTAATCCACAGACCAACAAAACGGCGTTTGCTGTTGTGCAATTGCGACAGGATAATGCAGCCGCGACGTTGTACAACATGGTCGGCTTTCAGACTCATTTAAAGTGGAGCGAACAAGCACGGGTCTTTCGTCTGATACCGGGGTTGGAAAAGGCGGAATTTGTTCGTTATGGCGTGATGCATAGAAATACCTTTTTGCAATCGCCGAAGGTCCTGTTGCCAACCTACGAGACCAAAGAACGGCAGGGCTTATTTTTTGCAGGTCAAATGACAGGTGTTGAAGGTTATGTAGAATCTGCGGCAGCCGGGTTGGTTGCATGGATCAAGGTTGCACGCCGGTATCGGGGACAGGATCCGGTAGTTTTCCCGCAAGAATCAGCTATGGGCAGCCTCGCTCATTATATTACACATACCGATGCAGAACATTTTCAGCCGATGAATATAACGTTTGGATTGTTTCCTGCAATCGAAGAGCGAGTACGTTCCAAACGGGAGAAAAATGAAAAGATTGTGACCAAAGCATTGGCTACTATTCAGAATTTTACGCAGTTCATACGCAATTAGGTTGCCAGCAACGATGTTGCATGGTACGATACGCTTGCTTCGATTCGTACCATCATGGAATCCGATCGGTGGTGAAAGAGATTGAATCCGTCGGATGATACACACCTCCATCATGTCTTGGAGGCTTTTTCAACGTATCTGCAAATCGAAAGAAACTTGTCGGAGCATACCATCCGGGCCTATATGAGTGACCTTGTTTCCTTCTTTTCCGCATGCCAAACGCCTGTTGCTTCGATTACGGCCGCTGCTTTTCGCAAGTACATGGCGAGTCTCATGCAAGAAGGCTTGAGTCGGCGTACAATCGCCCGAAAAATGAGTGCACTGCGATCATTGTATCGGTACTTGGCGCAAACCGAAAATCTCCAGGCATCGTCGGCAACACTCGTGAAAGCACCTAAGTTAGACCACCCATTGCCAACATTTCTGTATGTGGATGAGATCTTGCAACTGCTTATGCAACCGGATATAACGACGCCTCTAGGTATGCGCGATCGTGCTTTGCTCGAGTTTTTATATGCCGCGGGCGTACGCGTCTCAGAATGTGTAAACCTAAACGTGAATGAATTGCATGTAAGCTCGGGGTTGGTCACAGTATACGGTAAAGGAGCTAAAGAACGTGTTGTTGTCTTTGGGTCGCAAGCGCAGACGGCGATAAGGCAGTATCTTGATGTCGGGCGGCCGAAATTAGCGTGTGCGGACCAGCCGGCACTTTTTGTGAATTATCGCGGGACACGGTTGTCCGATCGGTCAGTGCGGCGAATTGTTGATCGGTATGTAGAGCAACTTTCTATCACCAAAAAGGTTAGCCCGCACACACTTCGCCATTCGTTTGCCACTCATCTATTGGAAGGCGGAGCCGACTTGCGAGTTGTGCAGGAGTTGTTAGGTCATGTCAGCCTGTCTTCGACGCAAATTTATACACATACTGCCGGCGAGTACCTTATGAAAGTGTACGAATCCGCGCATCCCCGGGCTTGAGTGAAGGAGGGACTTTATGGAAACATTCCATGCGACAACCATCTTTGCGGTTCGCACTGATCAAGGCGGGGCGATGGCAGGAGATGGGCAAGTAACATTTGGCAATAATATGGTTATGAAGGCGACGGCGAGAAAAGTTCGACGAGTATACCATGACGAGGTGATCGTGGGTTTTGCCGGAAGCGTCGCAGACGCGTTTACTCTTTCTGAAAAGTTTGAACAAAAACTGGAAGAATTCCGGGGCAATGTTCCTCGTGCAGCTGTGGAACTTGCCAAGTTATGGCGTACGGATCGTATGCTAAGCAAGTTAGAAGCGATGATTCTGGCATTGTCCAAGGAGCATCTGTTACTCATTTCGGGTACGGGCGAAGTGATTGAACCAGATGACGGCGTATGCGCGATTGGCTCCGGTGGTCCGTACGCCTTGTCTGCAGGCAGGGCTTTGCTGCGGCATGCGTCGCTTGCTCCGCGAGATCTCGCTTTATCGGCTCTTACGATCGCAAGCGAGATCTGTGTGTATACCAACAGCAACATCATCGTCGAAGAGATCTAATGTGTTCCTGTGCGTGAGGAGGAATAGCCATGCAAGATTTATCGCCGCGTCAAATTGTCACTGAGCTTGACAAATATGTGGTCGGTCAAGCGGGTGCTAAAAAGGCTGTAGCCATAGCTTTGCGCAATCGTTATCGTCGCGCACGAGTAGATCCTGTGCTACGTGATGAGGTTACCCCCAAGAACATTTTGATGATTGGACCGACCGGTGTTGGAAAGACAGAAATCGCACGGCGGATTGCCCGGTTGACCGGAGCCCCGTTTGTTAAGGTGGAAGCCACGAAGTTCACGGAGGTTGGTTATGTAGGGCGAGATGTCGACTCTATGGTGCGGGATTTGCTTGAGACTGGCATTAGGATGGTGAAAGCGGAGCGCACGGCTCTGGTGGAAAGACAGGCTGAAGGTTCAGTGGTTCCGCGTTTACTCGATGCCCTGCTTCCGGGTTCGGCACCAAGTGAGCCGACATTTAAAAACCCGTTTGAGGCACTCTTTGGATCGCAAGAACAAAAGAGCTCCACAGCGGCTAACCCTACGGCTAAAGAAGAAAGAGAACGAATTAGGCAGGATTTGCTCGCAGGGAAACTGGAAGATCACGTTATCGAGATCCTTGTCGAAGAGACGAGTGTACCCGCGATGGATTTCATGCCGGGTATGGGCGTAGAAGGCGTTGGCAATCTGCAGGAGATGCTGGGCAATTTGATGCCAAAGCGCCGTAAAAGGCGCAAATTGACGGTGCGCGAGGCGCGCAAAATCCTCTTGCAAGAAGAAGCACAAAAACTGATCGATATGGAGGAAGTTACAGCCGAAGCGGTAAGGCGCGTCGAAGAATCCGGGATCATCTTTATCGATGAATTCGACAAGATTGCCGCACGAGAAGGTCGGTCAGGTGCCGATGTGTCGCGAGAAGGTGTCCAACGAGATATTTTGCCTATCGTCGAGGGATCAACGGTGATGACAAAACACGGTCCCGTGAAGACGGATCATATGTTGTTTATTGCTGCCGGCGCATTTCACATGGCCAAACCATCTGATCTCATTCCGGAGTTGCAAGGACGATTTCCCATCCGTGTCGAGCTTACCAGTTTGACAGCAGATGACTTGGAAAAAATCTTGACGGAACCGCAGCACGCTTTACTGCGACAATATTCGGCATTGTTGATGACAGAAGGCGTGGATGTGACGTTTGAACCCGCTGCCGTGCGTCGTCTGGCACAGACTGCTGCACAGGTTAATGCCAGCACCGAAGACATTGGGGCAAGGCGCCTGCATACCTTGATGGAACGGGTTTTGGAGGATTTATTATTTGAAGCGCCTGATATAGGCGAACAAAAAGTGGTCATAACCCCCGCTTATGTCGATGAAAAATTAGGATCGATTGTAAAAGATCGTGATTTAAGCCATTACATTTTGTAAAAGAGATATGGAGGATTTGTAGCATGGATTTGTTGGCAAAAACGAGAAGAATTAACCGCTTGTTGCAACGTGCAGGTCAATACGTTGATTTTATGGAAATGGCGCAAGTCATGCGTGATGTGATTGACTCCAATATTTTTGTTTTATCCAGAACGGGGAAAATTCTTGGTTACGCAATTCCTGCTGAGTTTGCCCAAGAGATTATGGATGAATTATTAGCCCAAAAAGTATTTCCGCCTGAATACAATGCAAGTATGCTGCGCATGGATGCCACAGTGGCAAATGCTCCCGATTTGCAACCGTTCAGTGTGTTTCCTGAGCAGGTTATGGCAGAGCATGCTGATCATTTTGTCACGGTGGTTCCTATTATCGGCGGCGGTGAGCGGCTTGGGACATTGATCTTAGCTCGCTTTGAACGCGCGTTTACTGATGAGGACCTCCTTTTAGGTGAATACGGCGCGACGGTTGTCGGCATGGAGATTCTGCGTTCCCGGGCCCACGAGATTGAAGAAGATACACGCTCTCGAGCCGTTGTGCAAATGGCTGTGGATTCCTTGTCGTACAGCGAACTAGAAGCTATTGAACATATTTTTGAAGAGCTAGAGGGCAAAGAAGGGTTGCTTGTCGCCAGCAAAATTGCTGATCGCGTCGGTATTACCCGCTCTGTTATTGTCAATGCGCTGCGCAAATTGGAGAGCGCAGGCGTAATTGAATCGCGTTCACTGGGGATGAAGGGGACTTATATCCGAATCCTCAATGATAAATTGCTGCCGCAACTCGACAAAGTTCGTCACCGCTAAACTGTTTTGTTTCATTTGTTCTGCGCCCGTCACTAAAACAGTGAATGGGCGCTTTTATTATGAGGAAAAAATGTCGAATTAAGTCGGAACTAAAGAAGGTAAATGAGCGCTTTGTGTTGAATTGTACTAAGAAACATTTGTTAGGTCGATTTTGGGAGATGATTTGGTGGCTCTGCTTGACTCTGTCTTATTTTCATCGTTGCAATCTGCTTTGCAAGCCAGTCAACTGCGTCAAGAAGTGTATGCCAATAACATCGCCAATGCCAATACGCCAGGTTACAAGAGACAAACGGTGCAATTTGACAATCTCTTGCAATCGCAGTTGGCAGCACTCGGTATGACACCTGCTTCGTCAAACAATTTGCCAATGGCGGCTAACAGTGCACAAGACCTTTCTGGCGCAGTATCTTTTACACCCGTCACACCGATTGTCACAACGGATCAAGCGACATCAGTTTCAAATAATGGAAATAACGTAAACTTGAATACAGAAATGAGCGGTCTTGCCCAAAACCAGATTGATTATGCTGCTTTGGTGCAGGAATTGAATGATCAGTTCGGTTTATTGCGCACCGCGATTACAGGGAGCTGAATAGAGTGGGCCTTTTTTCTGGATTGTCAATCAGTGCATCGGGACTCTCTGCCAACAGCGTGTGGATGGATG
>JAKACU010000106.1 GCA_021821185.1 Bacillota bacterium | reverse complement strand
AAACGAGCCTTTGCGAATGCCACACTTCGATTGCACAATAATCCTTTCACGAATATCATCATTCATGTGAATAGCGTCTGCGAAGATTTCTTCACAAGATCCGCCACCATAGATATCTGCATGATCGAAGAAATTTGCTCCTGCTTCAAGGGCCGTATGTACGAACGTTTCCGCTTGTGCTTTGTCCAACGAATTAATCCTCATACAACCTACGGCGACAACCGGTACGTTTAAAGTACTTGTACCTAGTTTCATAGTTCTCATAAAAGTATTCCTCCTCAATAGGGTAAGCGATGGTAGCGTTAACCTAGTGTAACGGATTAACAGTATTCCCTTGTTTAATTGTGGCATACATTCTTATTGTTCTCAAGGGGTACTTTCATGATGCAAGCATTTTCTACGCAGGTCGCAAATCAAAAGTTGCGAAACGTGCCTAGCATCTCTAGTATCTCTAGTATCATGCGTTATACTAAAAAAAGAATGGGTTTAGAAAGGAACGTGCTCATGCAACAATCTTGGGTGATAGCTGTCGATCTAGATGGGACGTTGTTACGATCGGATCAGACGATCAGTGCCGCCAACAGGCAAGCACTGCAGATGGCCCGAGAGTTAGGGCACACGGTGGTTATTGCCACAGGAAGGCCATTACGTACAGCTCTTCCATTTCATCAAGAATTGGGGCTTACGACACCGTTGATTACGTTAAATGGTGGTATGATTTGGAGTCCTCAAAAGGATATGGTGCTTTCGCAAACGGTTCTGTCGACGAATTCATTATACCGGTTGACGAAGTTAGCTGAGATTTTCGATGGGTATGCTGTCTTAGCAGAAGCAGGTACATCCTGCTACCAGGTCACTGTGGATCACTTAGTCGGATGGCCAAGTGAGATGAAAGCCTTTTTCGAAGCGGCCGTACTCAATGGGCCATTTTCTGCAAAAGCAAAACTATGGCCTGAAGAAGGATCGCTTCCTGAAGCACCGAATGCTGTATTGTTGAGTGTGCCACGTGAAAATCACGAGACGTTTTTTGTTCAACTTGCACAACTCGGTTTGCCAGACATACAGTGGCGCTCATGGCGGAGTCCGCATTCGATCATTGAGATTATTGCAAGTGGTGTCTCTAAAGCAACAGCGATACAGTATGTGATGAACTATTTATCCATGGAGCAAACGTCCGTCATGGCTTTTGGCGATGAAATGAATGATGTTGCCATGCTGCAGTTTGCCGATCGGGGAATTGCTATGGGAAACGCCAATTCGCTATTACTACCTCATGCCAATGATGTGACGGCGACCAATGAAGAAGATGGCGTAGCCGGTTATCTTCAACAATTCTTGCAATTATCCTTACGATCTTCGTCACCTTCAACCTAAACGGCTGCCCCTCATTCGCTAAGAAGAAGACGACGATCAAAAAGCCTGCGTGTCACATTGGCCCAAGACTGCGTGGCGACTCCGGAGGACAAGGCGATAACGGCGGTTGCTAGTCCCGACAATGTGCCGTGTGCAGCGTACATGGCGAGTATAGAAAGTACGTTAAGCAACAGTAAGCTTGCCCACAAAGGGATTGGTGTACGCAGTTCGAGCAATTGCCCGATCGCCACAAAGCCTCCGGAGGAGTACCCACGTGATACTAAGAGCCCGATCGGCAGTTTGGCAAAAAGCAAGATCAAGATAAACGCCAAACCTTTCGGCCACTCGATGTCGATAGGGACCTGTTCAAATAACCACATGAACGAAGCCGTCATGACCGACGCGAAGATTGTCCAAACTGCCGTGGTCTTGCCTCCAAGCATAAATACCGTCAAAAAAATGGCTGTCTTTAAACTTAAATTGACGATCCCCACACTAAGGTGAAAATTGTCGGCAAGGCCGATGCTGAGTCCACTAATGCCGCCTGAGGAAATATGCGACGCTTTTTCAAGAAACACCGATGTAGCAGCCATCAGGACACATCCTGCGAAATAGCGCAGTGGTGGCACAGGTAAATGGGTCGTCATATACGTACGCTTCCTTCTGCTAGGATACAGACCATGATGAACTTTAGTGTGAACAGAGGGACTTAGTTACATACCTGAGTTACCTAGACAAGCCAAAGTCGGTGGGGTACAATTTTGGCCATGTGGTGAATCATTGCAAAGACTATATGTTATGGGAGTGTCTTATGTTAGTAGGAATTATTGGTGCGATGCAGGTTGAAGTAGATAACTTGGTTGCCAGTATGGATCATAAAGTGGTTGAGACAATTAGTTCGATAAACTTTTACCGCGGGACTATAGATGGGTACGATGTGGTTATTGCAGCATGCGGGCCAGGGAAAGTGAATGCGGCGTTGTGTGCCCAGACGATGATCATTAAGTATGTCCCTGATGTTGTGATTAACACTGGGGTGGCTGGTAGTCTTTCACCAAAGTTGCACGTTGGCGATTGCGTGGTGGCTACATCTGTCGTTCAGTACGATATGGATACGACAGCTATTGGTGATCCGATTGGCATGATTTCAGGATTAAATGTGGTCGAATTTCCAAGTGATGAACGCGTGATGCAATCACTACTTGAATCCTTGCAAGCGATGGACCAGGTGACATTTTATCAAGGGATGATTGCTACCGGAGATAAGTTTCTCACGGCACATGATGAAAAGGCTAGGATTCTCGAACATTTTGCTGCCCTAGCTGTTGATATGGAAAGTGGCAGTATTGGTCATGTGTGTTTTAGTAATAGTGTACCATTTGGTATCGTCCGTTCCATTTCAGACAATGCCGATGCTGAGTCACAAATTAATTTTTTCCAATTTCTCGACGAAGCAGCAGATCGAGCAGCAGAAGCTGTGCGATTATTTTTACGAAAAATACAGAAGTAAATGGGGGAAATGGCGTGGAAAAGATAACGAGTTTCACGGTAGATCATCTCAAACTGAATGTCGGTATCTATGTTTCACGAGTCGATGGGGATATCACCACGTACGATTTGCGAACACGTAAACCGAATGTCGATGTATTGATGGACAACGGTACGATGCATTCTGTGGAGCATATGTTCGCGACGTATGCGAGGAATTCCGCTTTAAAAGACTCCGTAATGTACTTTGGACCTATGGGGTGTCAAACAGGGTTTTATCTCTTAGTACGAGATGCTGTGCATGAACAGGTACTGACGATGATTAAAACAGTTTTGTTACAAATCGTTGATCATGAGGGAGAGGTTTTTGGTAAAAGCGCCATTGAGTGCGGCAATTATCATTCCTTATCGATTGATGCAGCCAAATTAGAGTGCCAGACGTACTATGAGAAGATCAAAGATTGGACGGAGAAAGATCTTGTGTACCCGAATTGACTTGTAGTCAGGGGAGATACTTGAGGATCGTATTCATGGCATTACATGGGGCTGTGGAGGCCGTCATGGCACACACTTGATCAAAAGAGTGGACGTTTCTTTCATGCACAAGGAAGCTTGATAAACAAATCTAATGGTCATGATAGAAATTTAAAATTATACAAGCTGCCTCATCTCTCGTATACTTTCTGTGGGTTGTATATACCCGTATGGGTATTAAGAGAAATGAGGCGCTTTTGCGTGGTTATGTCATCAACACAAGTTATTCTTGCGATTATTTCGGGCGGTATCGTTGGATTTGCCTTGGGGTTATTAGGTGGGGGCGGTTCGATCTTAGCAGTTCCTCTTTTGCTTTATGTCGTAGGCATTCATGATCCGCACATCGTTATTGGTACAACGGCACTCGCGGTGTCGGTGAATGCCTACTTGAACCTCATCCCGCATGCAAAAGCGAAACATGTAGCCTGGAAACCTGCGATTGCCTTTGCCATTCCGGGTATGATCGCAGCTTTGATCGGTTCTGAAATTGGTAAACATGTTCCTGACAAACAAATTCTCTTTTTATTTGCTATCCTCATGATCGTCATTGCGGTTTTGATGGTACGTCCGCGTAAAGAGTCCATCGAAAAAATCACAGAAGCGACCGTTTTTGCACATCCTATTCGGATTCTAGCCACAGGGTTCGCTGTTGGGTTTTTATCGGGCTTTTTTGGCATTGGTGGTGGATTTCTCATCGTACCGGGACTTGTATTTTCCACGGGTATGTCTTTAATTACGGCGATTGGCTCATCCCTGTTTTCAGTGGGTACCTTTGGATTAACTACCTCCATGAATTATGCCTTATCTGGGCTTATCAATTGGTGGATCGTGATCGAATATGTCGGTGGTGGATTACTTGGCGGGATGATTGGTACGATTGTATCATCTCGTTTAAGCAAACAAAAAAGAGCGCTAAATATCATCTTTGCTGTCATTATCTTGTGTGTAGCTGTTTATATGTTGATCATCAATTTTCAGGCTTTACGTGGCTAAGAGATCCTATGAACGGCAAGGAGCACTTCATTTAGCATGTGGCCTGTCAAACCGATTGTTAGGCGATGCAGATCGTCGGTTAACGCGTGATTTTATTTGATATTATGTCGTGGCATGAGTTGTTTGACAGCGTCTGCCACGCACGTCGCGGTCATGGTGGATTGCTCTTTAACGCCGGGGACTGCATGGTCCATAGCAAAGCTATATTTTGCAACAGAAAACATCGAGACATCATTAAACGAGTCACCGATACAGGCAGTGTCGTCTTTGGTGAGATGCAGCCTGTTCATTAAAATCGCAAGACCTGCCCCTTTGGAAACCTCACCTGGCATAATATCTAAACAATCGAAATCCGAAACATACGTTGTAATTTCCTCGGAAAAGGTTTCGTGTAATCGTCTTTCGACTTGTTTGAGGTCAGCCATATCACCAAATAGGGAAAATTTACTTGGCAAAATATCGTTCCCAATTCGGGTTGGCAAATCAGGCATTTCTTGATAAGGTTGATAAAGTCGTTTTTCGACAGCGATGGCGCGTGTCGTATGCGTTTCAATGATATCTTTGTCAGGGAGGCAAGTTACTACTAATACATCGTGAGCTGTAAGTAACGGGTAAAGCGATATGGCCAAATCGGGCGTAAATCGTCGTTCTAAAAGGACTTCTCCCTCTGCTGTTTCTACGTGTGCCCCGTTTTGGCAAATCAGATCAAAAGATCCCTCTAAAGATTGAGCCACTTTGATCATTTCAGAGCGCAATCGTCCCGAAGCGAGACAGCGTCTGATTCCTTGGTTGTGCAGTTGGCCCAATGCATCTCGGTCGTCATGGTTTACTGTTTTTTGGTCATTAAGAAGGGTGCCATCAAGATCTGTAGCGAAAAGTCGAATCATGGTGTACTCCTTTTTATCATGGTGAATATTTATACTCTACATGGATCCACGTTTCTTGTCACCTTTTTGAGTACATCATCGTCTACTGCATGATAGGATGGTATTTACTAACATCATAAACGGTGGTTGGTATCGCTGCAAATTCTACGTTTCCTGTAGTCACCACCGTGTCTACTTCTGACACATGGGGTCGGCGAGGAGCCACTTTTGACCTGTGAAAGTTGAGTATATAATATAAGTACACTCAAGTTATGGAGGAGCGAGGATATGTACCCTAACGGCATATACGGGAAAATATTCGATTTAACAGATTGGGTTTTCAGAATTTTATATCTTGATATTTTGTGGTTGTTAGGAACGCTTACGGGAGGTGTTGTACTAGGTCTGGGCCCCGCAACAGCGGCGATGTTTGCAGTGGCTAGAAAATGGGCCCAGGGAGAGATCGATGCTCCAGTCTGGCTTAAATTTTGGCATTCTTACAAAATGGAATTTTTACAAGCTAATGTACTAACATGGATTTTTATTTTATTGGGTGGCTTTCTTTTTGCGGATTTGCACATTGTACACCGACAAGGTATAGGTGGGGGAATCATTGGAATCATTATTTACAGCGCGATTATTCTCTATACAGTTACTGCAATTTTTCTTATGCCCGTATTCGTACATATGAAATTGAGATTGTATCAATATCTTGTTACTGCTTTGTTAGTGGGCCTAGCTAGCCCAGTGAGTACGTTGGTTTTACTTTTAATTATAACAGCCGTCCTATTCGTAGTACATGGAATGCTACCTTTGTTGTGCATAAGCTTATGGAGCTATATAGTATCGAAAGTTTCACTACGTTCCATAGACAAAATATCGGCAAAGGGTAAGTTTGTGCAGGTCGACTCATGTTCGAAAAATCCCTGAAACAGACGGCTTGAAACATCG
>JAKACU010000105.1:1706-6244 GCA_021821185.1 Bacillota bacterium | reverse complement strand
ATGCATAAACACCGACAGGTAATGCCCCCTAATCTGGTTAGTTTACCACAGGGGGCGTTCCTTATTGGTGGAAGGATGGCTTACATAGATGCATTACGGATTAGTAACGGATCAAAGCCGCAAAGCTAAGCAGGCGAAGACATTTTACGAATATGTGCGAACGAAGACGCGGTCGGAACCCTTGTCAGATGCGCAAGTTGGTGACATCAAGATACATGGTGGTTTTCGTTTACTACACGGTGATCGTCACCGTGTAGTCAATCTGCGTCTTATGGACGAGCATTTGAGTCCCTATTTTCGTACGGATATGAATTTATTTCATTTGCTCATGATTGATGATTCGATTGACATGTCTATCTTTAAGACCCCCGAGGGTATTTTGTTTGTCTTCGAAGGGTTACCCAACTCGCCGCGTCCTTTTGGAGTGCATGGATACGATCCGCGTTAGACAGCGGGTAAACCTTGCACTGATTTTCTAGACAAATTTTCTTGTTCGCGAAGATTTTGTGCGCGCAAAAAGGCGAAGCGAACCAACCACATCAAGTAGGCGATAAGCAGGATATTAGCAATGTAACCTTGTGCCAGAGCAAAGGCATCGTACGTACCATGCAAGAGTGCAGGAATGATATAGGCACGATAAAGTGGCCGTTTTAAAAATAATGATTCACTAAAGAGACTGCCCATAACGATACCAAACAAGGTGTGAGCGGGTACTGCCGTAAATGCTCGTACAAAAGCTGTGGGTAAACCGTTACTTGTGACATACATGATATTTTCAACCATCGCAAATCCTAGACCGATAGCGACGGCGTAGACGATACCATCATATGGTTCATCAAAGTGTCGTGTGCGAAACACCAATTTTTGAAATAAGACAGCTTTCAAAGTTTCCTCGGTGATACCTGCGACAAAAAAAGCCGCGAGTAAGATGGCTAACAATCCTGCCGGCGGATTGATGGTGATGCTGTAAAAATCCAACAAATACTTCTCGATAAGTCCTGCTGGAAAAACAATGACGGCTCCAACAACAAATAATGGAATAATGAATCGCGGACGCTCCTTGTGACGATCTGCTCGATACACGATGTAGAAGAAAATGAGAGCAGGTACAACTGCTGCGATAACTAAAATGGGCATACGCGTACACCTCGTGTTTTTGTGTAGTGTGGCCTTTTTTTTGAGATTATTGCACGGTAGCAAAAAGGGGCGTTATTCATGAAGGGTTTTTTGCAAGGATTGAACCACAATGTACAAGAGCCTATTTATTATGAGCTAACGCTTAGCGATCAAACACAAGCTCTAAATCCCTTGATTGGGCACAACTTTCGACTTGAATTTTTGGGTGAAAAAAAGTGTATTGCTTGTGGACGAAAAGTTAAGAAATTGTATCAAGGTGGGTATTGTTTTCCTTGTGTCACTACACTTGCGCAAACTGATTTGTGTATTGTCAAGCCACATGAATGTCATTTTCATCTCGGCACCTGCCGCGATGAAACGTATGGACAAACGCATTGCATGGTTCAGCATTATGTTTATCTTGCTGTGAGCAGCCAAGCCAAGGTTGGATTGACGAGAAAAGGAAGAGAATTTACACGCTGGGTCGATCAAGGAGCAAACCAAGCTGCCTTGTTTGCGCAGGTCGATACTCGTAAGGTGGCCGGCGAACTCGAGATGGAGATAGCAAAGAATCTGCCTGATAAAACAAACTGGAGACATTTGGTGCAGGGTATCACGACAGACGTTGATTTGTTGAACTTGGCCAAAATGACGAAAGACAATCTTTCGCCGTCCATGCAACGTTATGTATTGCCGGAATTTACCGTTCACACGTTTACCTATCCGGTTATGGATTGCGTAACTCCAAAGGCGAAAAGCATCGATTTAGAAAAGATGACGATCGAAAGTGTCCTTGTAGGTATTCGTGGACAGTACCTTTTGTTCGAACAGGGTGCCGTTAATGTTAAAAAACATGCTGGAATGCTTTGCAAAGTGGACTTCGAGTAAATTCTCACATGATCCTTTGTCGCCAAGGGTACACTGTGCTTGCATAGGCAATCACGAACAAAGGAGGGCGTGCATGAGCTGGGTGTATGAAGCTCGCTTGTATGATTCGAGAACTGTAGCCAACTACGTGGCGATGTGTGTTCGTGACGACCAAGTCCTGCGCGGCCAACAGCAGCCTTTGGTCCAGATCTACCGAACGCGAAAAGGAAACTATGGTGTACGGTACCTGACCGCCGAAATCCTACATTGAGTCAGAAAAAGTTCAAACAGACGAATCGACAGGGAGCAGACATTTGTCTTGCCCCTTCATTTTTGTGGTTTAATAGAGAAAGCACGTAACCCCCTGTTAAAAAGGAGATGTACCACTTTGGCATCAACGCTAAGCTTTGTATTTTGTAAAAAAAATCTCGAACTACATTCCCAATCTGTCTATGATCTTTTAAAAGAACAGTATCCGGATGTTTCCATCGAAATGAAAGATTGCGTGGATAAATGTGGTTTGTGCGCAGATGTTCCTTTTGTACTGAGGAATAATGCTGTCGTAGCCGGACGTGATCAAAGAGATTTATACAATAAATTGGAAAAGGGTTTGAAATACCTGAGCGCAAGACCCGATTTACTTGAAACGAAATAGCAAGGCATCGGTCATTTGTCCTATTGCATGATGGACCATTTCGAATATAGTGTCGTATGTTGGAATCGAGGTGGTAACCTTGCAACAGCGCAAGACGATGACCCGAGTTTTGAAAAAAAAGGTAAAACCAAGTTCGAACGCTGGATCAAAGAAACCGATTCCTGGTAAGATGCTTGATTTTGTCGATGTGGTAGAGCGATCTAAGCATGCTGTGGTCAACATTGAGGTGATGCAGGATCGGCCGCGCAGAAATAGCGCGTTACCTTTTCCGTGGGACCTACTTCCGGATACACAACCTCAAGCCATGAATATCGGCACGGGATTTATTTTTGATGACAGGGGCTTCATATTAACTAATGAACACGTTATACATGGCGCCTCTAAAGTCATGGTGCAGGTGTTAGGTAGGAAACAACCGATTGAGGCTCACGTAGTTGGAACAAAGTATGAACATGATCTTGCTGTTCTTAAGATTGACATGCCACGATCAATTTCTGTCATCAAGCTCGGTAAATCATCTGATGTAAAAGTCGGGGAATGGGTTCTTGCAGTTGGGAATCCCCTAGGGCTTGATCACTCTGTAACAGTAGGCATTATTAGCGCCAAGGAACGACCCATGCAAATTGGTGATCGTTCATATCCACACTTGCTTCAGACGGATGCCGCCATCAATCGCGGTAATTCTGGCGGACCACTTATCAATATGCGTGGGGAAGTAATCGGGATTAATACGGCCGTTTCGCAAAGTTCTCAAGGCATCGGTTTTGCCATTGCTATCGATGTCGTCCGTGAAGCTTTGCAATCCATTTTGGGAAAAGACTACCGCGAGTTAAAAAAAGGATGATCCTGCAAGATCATTGCAATATTCCGTATTTGACGGTATATTTATCGCAGTAAAGGAAGTGCACCTAGGGATCCGGCCGTTTATAGCGGACAGGACCGAGCGGTGCAGGCGAACAAGTGCTACACCGTGAGTATAAAAGACTCGGCGGGGAGGTTCCTTAAGCGGAACACCTCCGCTTTTTTATATCCAAAAAAAAGGAGTGCAAAGCGGTGCCTTTTCTAGACAGAGATGAACATGATGCGTGTGGAATAGTCGCTTGGATTGAAAAATCGGCACTTGCATCGCGTGATAATGTAGAACATGTATTACGTGCACTCGATCAAATGCGCCATCGAGCTGGCTTCGTTGCCATGGAAGGAGATGGCTCAGGTATTTTGATGGATTTGCCTAAGGGCATTTGGGCAGATTTCTTGCAAAAAGCTTCGTTGGATCCAGCACTTGTCTATCAAAATAACTTCGTTGTCGCGCATATCATGGTGACGGATGCCATGGCTATGCCTATTGAAGAATTGCAATCTAAATTTCACTCTTTTATTCAGGACTATCATTTTACGTTGCTGTTAGATCGCTTGGATGAAGTGGATCATAGGGCCCTAGGTCCTGGCGGGCAAGCGGAAGGCATTCATTTCTATCAGGCTGCGTTACAAGCTAATGCGACAGACAGAACACAAGTAGCTCAAGCTTGTTACGAGCTTCATCTAGCGATTGAATCGCAATTGGCGGTTCATACCGTATCCGTTTCGCCAGATAGTGTGGTGTATAAAGTTCGCGGAGATAGTTTCACGTTGCGCAAGTTTTATCATGACTTTTCTCATCCGGAATTTAAAAGTCGAATAACACTAGGGCACAATCGCTATTCAACCAATACCACCACATCCTCTGAAAGGGTCCAACCTTTTACTTTGTTGGGACACAACGGAGAGCTCAACACGATACACCGGTTACGTGAAGAATCACGTATGCTATCGATCGAACCAGTTCCAGGTGGCAGTGATTCTCAGGACCTCAATCGATTTTTAGATGGACTCATACATCGCTATGGGTACTCCCTTGCAG
>JAKACU010000105.1:0-1696 GCA_021821185.1 Bacillota bacterium | reverse complement strand
GGAACTCGCCTTTCCGACCATCATTCATGAAATTAAGCAAAGGGATCCCGATATGCAAGATCTCTACATGTTTATGCGCTCTTTGTGGGGGCCATTTTCCCAAGGACCAGCAGGTATAGTTTCCCGGTATGGGCAGGAAGCTATCTTTAGTGTGGATGCTCTGGGATTACGACCTTTGTGGATGATTGAGACCGTGTCAAGTCTTGTGTTTAGTTCGGAACAAGGGGTAGTAGCTCTTGCGGAGATGGTGGCTGATCCTGTCCCGCTTGCGCCTGGTGAAAAAATTTATGTCGAGCTGCCCGCAACTTTACCGACCATTGTTCACTCGTATCGACAGATGCAAGACGTAATTCTACAGACGATGAGCAAACGCTATGTCATGAACGGTTTTAGGTATGGTTTACTCGGCAAACGGCCTGCAGTATGGGGTGATGTTCATTTGACCCCTAATCGTACGGTGGACGGAAGCAAAGAGGTGCGACAAACGGTATTTGGCTGGGATTCTGATGACGTACGCGTGCTTGAATGGCAGGCTACTCAAGGGGCGGAACCCATTCGTTCATTAGGGTTTGACGGTCCTTTGGCCATTTTTTCATCGCGTCAACAAAATGTCAGCGATTTTTTGAAGGAAACGGTCGCGGTAGTAACCAATCCGGCAATTGATCGCGAACGAGAAATTGAACACTTTTCCACGCGTGTCGTTTTAGGACCTCGACCATCGTTATCGCAAGATGCTGTGGCGTTCAAGCATTTGGAACTGCCAAGTCCAATTTTATTAGGTGGGCATTCTGTCGAAGAACCTGATCGTTATCGGGCTCTGGCACAAAAATCAGGTGCACAGTTATTTGAGGACGTTGTCCGTTATTTTGCTCAAGCTCCTGAACAGGTGGCTGAGATCGATCCACGGCTATTGCCTGATGAGACGCTCGAAGAAGCACTTGAGCGGTTGAGAGGCGAAGTTGTGGAAGCCGCTCATAGTCAGGCCACTTTAATCGTATTGGATGATCGTTTTTCGTTTGATGATGGATCGACTTTTATTGACCCTGCTTTAGCCGTCAGTGCTGCCCATCGGGCGCTACGCGCCATCACGGTGGATGGGGAAAATGGAAGGCGGCGCTCAAGTATCATTGTGCGGTCAGCTGCTGTGCGCAACCTCCATGACCTCGCGGTTTTGGTGGGTCTTGGCGCAGATGCGGTATGTCCTTATCTCTACCTAGAAACGGCTTTTGCGTATGATGGCTGGAAAGGGATAGAGAATGTGCTTGCCGCTCTAATAAAGGGGTTAGAAAAAGTTTTGTCCACGCTTGGCATTCATGAGTTGCGCGGATATGATCGTTTGTTTAGTGCCATTGGATTATCAAAACAAGTCGCCGAATTTTTAGAAATTAAATCTTTCTTTGATGCGTCATCGCCAATAGGCTCGTTTGCGGCATTTGCTGCGAACGCTAGAGAGCGCAGACAGCACTTGCAAAGTGACAAGTCCATGGCGGTACGTCCTTATCAATTATGGCCACGCATCTGGAAATCTGCTGGAGATGCTGCCGCAGGCGCAGGATCATATCAACAGTTTTCTGACAAATTGTCTGACCTTGAGAAAAGTCAGCCAATTTCTTTGCGCCATGTCTTAGATTTCGTTGTGTCAGAAAATGTATCACAGAGATCTGCAGACGTTGATCTTACAATTGGCGAACACAGA
>JAKACU010000104.1 GCA_021821185.1 Bacillota bacterium | reverse complement strand
CGTGATGATATACGATTTGCCTAAGACAAGCATCGGCTTTGCCGACGGGTTATTCGCTGAAGTCCAGACATAACCTGGGGAGACGTGGCGCGTAAGCCAGATCAATCCGTTATTGTAATCAAGCGGTGATGTCCACACGAGTTGCCCTTGATAACGGACCAGGGACAGCCCGCGCTGCGATACATGATATTGCGGCCCCAAGGAACCGATCGCATTGGCAAGAACCAAACTGGCACTGTCTCGTTCAACGATCGGCACATCATTGACGTTAATCTGCGGCAGCGTGGTTGTCGTCTTTGCCTGGACGAGATCGACTTGCGGTCCATAAGTCAGGGCTGCTGATACGTTGACGCCAGCGCCTGCGATCAGTAAAGCCAAAATGAGCGCGGAGCCTGTACCAAGAAACAGAACAGAAAGGGGTCCAAGTTTTTGCAGGCTTTTGCGCACATTTTCCATGCCGCCTTCAAATCCGCCCATTTGGCTGACCGGCCTCGGTCCGCGGGGCCGCCTGGTGCCCTGATAGATAGACCAGACAATGAGCCCGAGCGTGATCAAGCCGCCAAAACTAAAAACGGTAATGATCACGACAGCCGCAATGGCGATAGCAATGTACATGGCGGTTTTATTTCGTGTCAAAAGGGGAAAAGAGCGTTCGAGAAAGAACCGAACGGCACGGACCGTGGCAGCAAGCAAAACAATGAATAACAGAAAAGGAATGGTGATGGCAGGAAAATAACCAACGAAATATTCGATGACAGACAAGGCCAAGACAATGATGCCCATCATAGTAAAACCTCGGACGGGTATATGTCGCGGTCCCCATCCAAGCACCACAGCAATCATGAGCAAAAGTGGCGCCAATAGATATACATACACGAGTTATCACTCCAACGTGCAGGATGAGACAATATTTTACCATTTTTGCGGACGGATTGCGATGGGGGTGTCCCGATCATAGACCAAGCTGCACAACTCAGGTAAAATACGAAAAAAGACTACTAAACATCAGACGGAGACAACAACATGCAATCATGGATTTCGATTCAGCACGTCAGTGTTGCTCGCAAGGGTCGTCTGCTTTTAGATGATGTATCTTGGCAAACAAAGCGCGGGGAGCATTGGGCGATACTCGGTGCTAATGGCGCGGGAAAAACGACGCTTTTGCAAACGATTCTGGGGTACTTGTGGCCGACAAAGGGCAGTGTGCAAGTACTTGGCAACACACTTGGCCAATTTGATATCCGAGAATTAAGAAAGTCTATTGGATTTGTCAGCACCAACATGGATGCCCGACTCGATTCCGATGAGTCTGCCGCGGCCATCGCAGCGACCGGGCGCTACGCAGCGTATGGCATGTACCATGCTATGGCGGATGATGATTTGCACGAAGCCATGCACTTTCTATCCGTCATGGGTGCGGAGCATTTGGCAGAACAGCCTTATCAACTGCTGTCGCAAGGGGAGAAGCAAAAGGTATTGATCGCACGCTCCCTGATGGCGCATCCCTCTATTTTGGTTTTGGATGAGCCTTGCAACGGCCTCGATTTTCCGTCTCGTGAACAGCTTTTGCAAACGATTCAAGACCTTTGTGCTAAAGAAACAGTGCCGCAAATCCTCTATGTGACGCATTATCCCGACGAAATCGTGCCTGCTATCACGCACGCTTTGCTGCTTAAAGACGGCGCTGTGGTGACAGCTGGCCTGAAGCGTGATGTGATTGCCGAATCCCACTTGGCAAAGACGTTTGCCATCCCGGTAAGCGTGCGTTGGCATGATGAGTATCCTGTCGTGCGCGTGAAGCGATCGTGAAAGAAGGGTACCTTCGTGGATCTTCACTTTATCACAGGAAGAGCTGGCAGCGGCAAGTCGCAGATGATCGTTGATTGGATTAGCAAGGAGGCTGCCCTTGATCCGGCAGGACCGCCCATCATTCTGATTGTTCCGGATCAGGCCGCGTTTACGATGGAGACCTGGCTGACAGCAGCTTCGGTAAAGGGAGCGCTTGTCCGTTCGCAGGTGCTCAGTTTTCGCAGACTGGCATTTCTTGCCCGGTCTGACATGGGCGAAAGAGCGCTGACACCGCTGCGCGCTGCTGGCAAGTATGCGCTTTTTGCACAAGCTTTTTCGGATGTGGCTGACCAACTGCACGTTCTTTCACGACAGGATGCATCCTCTCACTATCTGGAGCGGCTGCTGTACTGGCTTGAAGAATGTCAACTTTATAACCATTCGCCAAACGATCTGGCGCAAAGTTCGCGGGTTGCTTCGATAGATCCTTTCTTGGCTGCTAAACTCTCGGATATGAGTATGCTCTATGAAGCCTATCAGAAGCGATTGGCTAAGACTTTTGTGGATCCGTATGATTTGCTGCCGTTTTTAGCGCGTCATGCTCATGCTTGGCCATTTTTACAAGAGGCGCATATTTTCATTGACGGGTTTATCGGGTTTACGGCTCAGGAATTGCAGGTTATTTCAGCCTTGGCCACGACGCCCGTCGCGTCTTTAACTGTCACGATCGGAGCGCCGCTTGATGCCTTGTCTTTTGAGCAAAAACCCTTGTCTTTTACCTCGCCGTTTGCGCAGGCGCAAGATACGTTTTATCGTCTGCTTGCGGCCATCGAGCAAGTGACCGCAAGCAAACCCCGTGTCACGGATCTTGCTTTTACCCGTCGCTTTGCACCTGCGTCGAGGATTGCCCATATCGAGCGGCAACTTTTTTGCCTTCCCGGGAAAAAATACGAGCCTTTGAACGACCATACAGAGCTGGATCTCGTTTTAGCGCAGGCAACGACAAAGCAAGCTGAAGTATACGGGGCTGTGGCTGATCTGTTGGAACTAAAGCGCAAGCATGGGTATCGTTTTTCTGACTTTTCGTTTATTGTTCCTCGTCTTTCCGAGTACTCTTCGCAGATCACACAAGCGTTCTCCGAAGCCAATATTCCGTTTTATATGGATGAAAGAAGGACACTGAGACATCATCCGCTGGCTGTGTTTTTGCTCTTTGCACTTAGGACAGCATCTGCTGGCATGAGCAGTGATGCGGTTTTTCGCTTATTGAAAACGGATTTGTTCCCCATGTCACGGGCAACTGTAGACCGCTTGGAAAACCACGTTTTAGCCCATGGCATTTCCGGCCAGGACTGGTTTTCTCCTTTTTCTGATGCCAAACTTGGGCAACCTGACGTCGAGCAAGCTAGACAGGTTATAGCTGGTGTCATGGGCGAATTTGTGCAAAAGCTGAGCGGTTCTTTTACCGTGCGAACCTTGGCACATGCACTGTGGAATTTGCTTGATCGCATTGATGCCTCGCGGACGATTACACGCTGGATTACTCAGGCGCAAGATAAGGGGGATCTTGTCTTAGCCCAGATGCATGAAAAATCTTTCGGTGCCATCGTCGAAGCGCTCGATGATTTCGTAGCGGCACTTGGCGATGATGTCGTCACGACCGAACAAGCGCAAGATCTCGTGAGCAGGGTATTTGACGGAGTGAGCGTGGGGCTCATTCCCGCGCAAGTCGATCAAGTTCTTATCACCGAAGTCAATCGCGTTCGCGCGTGGGAGTCAGAAGCGGTCTTCATTCTAGGCTGCGTTCAGGGTGCGTTTCCAAAAAGTGCTGTGGAAGACGATGTGTTATCGGATGCTGAACGAGAATGGCTTTTCGAAATGGGTACAGAGCTAGGCCCGTCATCGTCTCGCAAACAGCTTTTTGAACGGTACCGCGTGTACATGGCGATGACGCGAGCCAAACGCCATTTGACACTGTCTTATCCAGTAACAGATCGCGGCAAGGTTGTTTCACCATCTTCTCTCATGACAGAAATTCGGTTTTTGTTTGCTGAGCGGGATGTACCGTGGCATTTTTATAGGGATGAACCAGCCAATGACGATGAGGCGGACTACCGATTGTGTCTTACGCCGCACAAAATGGCGAGTACGCTTTCGGCGGTCTTGCGTGAGGCGAAACGGGGGCAGCCAGTAACGCCGCTGTGGTATGCAGCCTATGATATACTCACGCAAAATCCAATCCTAAGAGACACGGTAAAGCGCTATTTTGTCGGTCTTAATCATCGCGTGTTCAGTGAGTCATTGCCTCCTGCTGTTGCGCATGAATTGTTTGGCACAGACCTTACAACAAGCGTCTCGCGGCTTGAACGATTTGCACAATGTTCCTTTGCTCATTTTGCGATGTATGGATTGCGCTTAAAAGAGCGCGAGCGCTTGTCGATTGATCAGGCGTCGCGCGGCACATTGATGCACGATGTTTTGCACGAATTTGCCACACAGCTAAAAGAGGAAGAACAACCATGGGGCGCCTTAAGTGACGATGAGGTCCGCGAGCGCTTGTACGAAATTTTCACCGCACAGGTGCGCGGCTTTCGCCATCAAGTTATGGTGCGTTCGGCAAGGGCACGTCACGAGGCGAAACAGGTCTATACGATTTTGCTTCGTACGCTTTTGGTGCTGACAGAACATGCAAGACGAAGCGCGTTTGTACCGTATCAAACCGAACTTGTCTTTGGCGACGGCGCGGGGGATCATGCACCATCAGTCCCTATAACGCTCTCTCGTGGCACTTTGCGCTTGCGCGGCCGCATCGATCGCGTGGATATTGCCCCAGATACCGATAAGTTATGGTACCGTGTAGTTGATTACAAAAGCAGCGAACACAAGCTTTCGTTTGCCAAAATGTATTATGGGTTAATGTTGCAATTGCCGCTTTATGCGCGCGTTGTTGAGCGGATGTTGCGATCGGTGTTTGCTGATACGATCGATTTTGCGGGAATGTTTTATTTTCCCATGATCGATCCTATCCAATCAGTACCAGGTCCGACCGTGGAACCTGCGACTACCCAGCTTTTTCGCAAGGGCCTGCGTATGCGCGGCCTGTTAAAAAAGGATCCGCGGCTTGTCCGATTGCTTGATACTGCACAGGAACAAGGCGGGGCAACTGATCTTTATCCAAAGCTGTTGAAAAAAGACGGTAATTTTTCGCATCATGTTATGACGGTGACTTCAGCAGAGTGGCGGCAAATAACGGACTATGTGGCTGAATCTGTTGTGTCATTTGCCGAGCAAATTCTCGATGGGGAGACGGCAATTAATCCGTACCGCTTGTCTCAGACGGATCATGCCTGCGCTTTCTGTTCCTTTCATGCATTGTGCCATTTTGAGCCGCAGCACAAAATGGGCTCGTACCGCCTTTTGCCGCAGTTGTCAAAGGATCAGACGATCGTTTTGCTCGAACAAAAAGAAGGAGGTTCCGCCACCGATGCGAATGTGGTCTGATGCACAGCGACAGGCAATTGATGTGCGAAATCGCGCTGTTCTCGTTTCGGCCGGTGCGGGCTCAGGAAAGACAAGTGTATTGGTTGAGCGTGTCATACAGCGTGTGCTTGGTGATGACACCGTTGATATTGACCGGATCCTGATCGTAACGTTTACCGAAGCAGCAGCGTTTGAGATGCGTGAACGCATAGCCGAAGCACTTCGAGATGCGATTAAGGCACGCGGATACGACGAGCGCATCAGTCGCCAACTGTATTTGTTGGAGAGAGCTACCATATCAACACTGCACAGTTTTTGTATGAAAGTGATTCGTTTGGCTGGTTTACAACTAGCTATTGAACCAGGTTTTCGGATTATGGACGGACAAGAGCAAAAACTGCTGATGCAAGACACTCTTGACAGAGTACTTGAGGATCGTTTCACGCAAGGTGACGACGTTTTTGAGGACTTTGTGTTTCGTTATGGCGGGACGCGCGGCGAACAAGCCATTCGTGATATGATCCTGGAATTGTACTATTTTGCACAAAGCCAGCCTGTACCTGGAAAGTGGCTGGATGAATCTCTTCTTCGGTTTGTCGAGGCTTCCCAAAAACCACTTCATCTCTCACCAATCGGACAGGCCTTTTTTCGGGCGCTTGAAGATCGAATAGCGCAAAGCATTGCCTTGTTAGACGAAGCGCTGCATGTCTGTGAACTTAAGGCAGGTCCGGCACGGTGGCTGCCCATATTGGCAACAGAACGGGATGCGCTTTCTCTGGCGTTTACTGCGGCTTGTGCCCATGACTACGACGGTGTTTGCCGATTTTTGCCCGATGACTTTGCGCGTGTACCGATGGACAAGGACTGTGATGAAGCACTTAAAGAACGTGTGAGGAATCTGCGCGACCGTGTGAAAAGTGAGGTGAAGGCACTCACATCCGGTATTTTGAATCGCTCGCAAGAGCAACTTTTACGTGAATTGCAAATGGCG
>JAKACU010000103.1 GCA_021821185.1 Bacillota bacterium | reverse complement strand
CAGGTTGCGGCCACCGTAATTGTCTGCAGTGAACACCTGCTCGCTTTTCATCGTGGTATCATTTGAAGAAGCAAGATCGGCTGAGCCGCCAATAAATGTGCTGACGCGCTTTGCGATTGCATTTAAGGCAAGACCAGAGGCTTGACGGGTAGCCATTTGTTCGTGATCTTGCGTGTAAAATGGCAACTCACTATCCCAGTCACTAGGCAGATCACCAGCAATGACAGAGGCAAACTCTTTGGCCAAATCGGGGAATTGCTTTTCATATTCTTGCACCATAACCTGCCACTTCGTTTCAAAGCTGCGCGCATGATCAACGGCTGCTTTAAAGTTTTCTTTCACTTCAGACGGAACGTAAAACGGCTCATAGTTCCATCCGTACTCTTTTTTAGCCAGTTCCGCTTCTTTTGCACCGAGTGGGGAGCCATGGGCCGCCGATGTACCCTGTTTACCCGGACTGCCAAAGCCAATCACGGTACGGACTTCAATAATCGTCGGTTTTCCTGTTGATTCTTTAGCTTTTGCGATCGCCTGCTCAAGTAAAGCGACATCATTTCCATCTTCAACCCGTATGTAGTTCCAATTGGCAGCAGTAAATCGTTCTTGTACATTTTCTGTAAAGCTGCGTGATGTAGGGCCATCCAGCGAAATGTCGTTAGAGTCATATAAAACGATGAGACGATCAAGCTTGAGGTGACCGGCAAGTGACGCCGCCTCATACGAAATGCCTTCCATTAAGTCGCCATCGCCGCACAAAACATACGTGTAATGATCAACGACAGAGAAGCCCGGACGGTTGAACTTGGCCGCCATAAAACGCTCGGCCATGGCCATGCCGACAGCATTGGCGAAACCCTGTCCCAAGGGACCTGTCGTCGTTTCCACGCCAGCCGTATGGCGATATTCCGGGTGACCGGGCGTGCGGCTTGCCCACTGGCGAAATTGTTTTAAATCATCAATGGTAAGGTCATATTGAAGCAAGTGCAGCAAGCTGTACAAAAGCATAGACCCGTGCCCTGCTGACAAGACGAAACGATCCCGATTGTACCAGGACGTGTGCTCCGGATTATGACGCATAAAACGCGTCCACAGCACGTAGGCCATGGGGGCTGCACCCATTGGCAAACCCGGATGTCCAGAGTTAGCCTGTTCGACACCGTCAATGGCCAAGGTCCTTATGGTATTTATGGATAATGCATCGATGCTGTTGGTTGCCATATCACACCATGCCTTTCAACGCTTAGATAGTTTCATTATGCACGAAATCAGGAATTTACGCGAATAAAAGCATCCGCTGTGTAGAGAGAACTTCCTCGTGTATACTGTATTTGAAAGGAGGAAATGGCATGAATCCTTATGATCGTGCTCATGAATTGGCAAGAGCGATTCGTGAGTCTGACGCCTTTCGCGCTATGAAAGCGGCGACGTGCAAAAAATCCTCGGCGAGACGCTTGAGGAAGTTTCTATTTCGTAACAAACCGTTCATACATATATCAGACAGGAAGGAATTGGTGGCAGATGGAAGTTACCTTTCTTGGACACGCTGCAATTTCCATTAAGACGAAGTCACACACCATTTTAATCGATCCTTATCTGACTGGAAATCCCGTGGCGGCAATCCGAGCTGATGAAGTGGATGCAGATGCCATTTTAGTGACGCATGGTCATGGGGACCATCTTGGTGACACGGTCGCCATTGCCAAACGCACGGGCGCCTTGGTAGTTGCTTGTGCAGAGCTGGCTGGCTGGCTGCATAAGCAAGGCGTACGAGTGCATGCCATGCATCTCGGAGGTGCACGCGCGTTTGCGTTTGGTTGGGTAAAATTCACGTTAGCATTTCACGGAGCAGGCATTGATACGCCAGATGGCATGGTCTATGGTGGGAATCCCGCAGGAATCTTGTTTCGTGCTGAGGATAAAACCATCTATCATGCAGGCGACACAGCGCTATTTGGCGATATGAAGCTGATTGGTCAAAGGCATCCGATCGACCTTGCCATGTTGCCGATCGGAGATAATTACACCATGGGTCCGGAAGACGCGTTGTACGCCGCAGAACTTTTGGCACCCAAGGCGGTCATGCCTATACATTACAATACATTTGAGCTGCTTCGCCAAGATGCGCATCAATTTGTACAACAAGTTCGCGCTAAAGGCATCGCAGCCTATGAAGTAAAACCAGGCGAGAGCGTCTCTGTTTGACGCTCTCGCCATATTATAGTAGAGAACTGTGTACGGTTACTGCGCAGAATCCTGTACCATATTGATCATCATGCGAGCCAGGGATTCCTGATCCTGTTTTGATCCCTTATCCCACAGTTGTTTTAAGAGCCGCTCTTGCGGATTGGCTGGGTCAACTTTTTCGGCAAGAAAGGACCCCAACTTAACCGCTGCATTGGTGATATTCTCGTTAGACATACCCACTTTGTGTGCTTGATCTACCTTGTCACCGAGAAATTCCTTCCATTTGCTAAAGTCGTCAACGTAGGACTGTGTTCCGTTTACGTCCATCGTATTTTGTCCCCCCTAATCATGTGTCCTTGCGATTTCGGGCATAGTGTTTCTCCTTCTGGCACCGCTTATGCAAAGTCAGGCATACCATAACAAGGACAGGCATATGGTGGCAGTATCAGCCGTTTTATCGAAGGGGACATTGTTATATGATGCGAAACACGCGCATGCGCACTGTTTGGGAGCCAACACTTTATGTCATGACCGGTCTTGGCTCTATCTACATCGCTGTACAGTACCTGCCGCAGCCTGATCGATCTTTTCAAGGTGTGTTTGTCTACGGATGGTTTGCTTTTGCGGCGATTGTGATAGCCGCCAACTTATGGTTCTTATTTGGCGTAGACAAGGAAAGGAAAGTCCAATCCGCACGCCGCAAAGCAAGATCCGTTGTGTTTGAAGCGACCGCACAAAGAGCAGGTCTGCATAGACAACAAAGATGACGCCGTTGCCCTTACCATGTAAAAGATCACTGACTGTGTCAGTGATCTTTTTGGCGTATACTTTTTCGCTTATAATAGAACAAGCTGTATGCGTGTGAAAGGGGAAACATGATGAGCGAAGAAGTGCAACAAGTGGATAAAAATTTAGAAAATCGTAAACTGGTGAGCAAGGCACTCGACGTGCTTAATCAAGCTGCGCAAGAACCGGAACAGGAAAAACGCATCGCCATTGCCCACGAGGCGCTAAACATTTCAAAGGACTGTGTAGAAGCGTGGCTTTTGCTCGCCAACGAGTCATCTGAAAGTTTAGAAGATGCCGCAAAGTACCTGGGTGAAGCTGTTGCGGCTGGCGATCGCTTTTTTGCGGATCGCAAAGAGGAATGGACAGGCCGTTTTTGGCAATTGTCGCAAACTCGGCCATACATGCAAGCGCGAGCAGGATTTGGGCAAATTTTGTGGGAAATCGGCGAGCGCGCTACAGCTCTTGACGTGTTGGAAGAAACCCTCCGGTTAAATCCTGTTGATCATCAGGGTATACGTTTCGTTTTGTTGCGTGCCTTATTGGAATTACAGCAGTATGAGAAAGCAGAACAAATTGCCAATCAATACGATGCTGAACAAACCACGCCGATGCTGTACAATCGACTGCTGATCGCCTTTGCTGTACATGGCGATTCTTTGGTGGCCCGCTCTGTCTTTTTAGCCGCGAGAAAAGCTAATGCCTCTGTGCTCGATTACTTGCTGGGGCTACGCGTTTTACCGCAAAAACTTCCGAAGCAATCGGAACCAGGTCGTGAGTCAGAAGCGATTCGCTATGCTGCTGCATTTGGTGACGCTTATTTCGCAGTACCAGGGTTGCTTGATTTTTTGCGAGAACAAAAGAAGCTTCGCGCACAAAAAGACGAAAGCAAGAAAGATCGTCGAAAAAAGTGAAACTTTTTGCTCGTCAACGCGTACTACGTATTGTTAGGGTACAAAGCGGCGAGAAAGTTTCCTGTCCGGAGTGGATGATGCGATGAGCGATTTGCAATTTGATCTTTCGGCTGCATCGTGGCGCCATGACGCCCGTGATGAATCGGCATTTTTAGAGGCCCTCGCGCAACGGCTCGACAAGTCGTTGCCTGGCCTTGTCAAAATTGAACGGGAACGAAAGTTATTTTCTCGTCAGCATCCTGTTGTCGGACTTGAAGTGACGCTTGGAGAAAGCAGCTACCAGCTCGTGAAGGAGGGGGTGTCTCTGTCGGCCAAACGGGCCAAAGTTGTTCGCGGCATCGTACTATCAACGAAAGTGTTGCCTTTTAAGGAATGGCTGGCTGACTTATCAGCCTCACTGGACGCCTATGCCAGAGAGCACGAGGATGCACGACAGGCTTTGGAAGACTTCCTTTTATAAAGGGATGTACTGACGACCATGACCTGATGGGGCATGCTATATTTTTTACATAAACGCACAATTCCGTCCACTTTAGGAAGGGGGCTAGCCGTTTGTTTGGGTTTCGGTTCCCGAAAGGATCACAACCGCCGCAAAACAAAGATACCCCGGATCCCGCTGTACAACTGGCGGCAAAAGAGCGTGCTGACAGGACGCTTCAAGCCTTGACACAAGGTAGACTGCCAAGCGATGTAACAGACCGTCTCGATAAGATTCGCTCTGGCAGCTTGCCATGGACCAGTGATCTGTCTATAAGTGAATGGGCGGCTTTGCGCCCGTACCGCCTGGAGCCGCTCGGCCAAGTGATGGGCAGTTCATTTTACCATGTGGGCTGGACGGGAACGCAAAATTTCGGTTTTATGCCGCAAAGTCATGAATTGCAGGCGCCTACGCAGGCTCTGTATCAGGGCAGGCGCCTGGCGATTTCGCGGTTGACGCAAGAAGCTGCGGAGTTAGGCGCAAACGCCGTGGTCGGCGTACGCATCGAACAAAAGGGTTGGACATTTGAAGAGCGTATGGTGGAGTATGTATCGTACGGAACGGCAGTTCGTATACAAGGACTAAAAACTACAGGGGCACCCGTACTTGCGTCCGTATCGGGGCAGGATTTTGTCCGGTTGCTTGCTGCAGGTTCTATGCCGGTAGGCGTGGCGCTTGGTGCTTGTTATTACTATTTATTGACGGACTGGTGGGATGTTCGTCAGCAGTTTAGTTATTACAATCAAGAAATGCAGCATTTTCAACAAGGCGTATCCACCGTACGTCATCTTGTTTTACGCCGCCTTCAAGAAGATGCTCGGACTCTTGGAGGATCAGGCGTCATTGGCGCCGATTTTTCACTTCGAGTGGAAGATGTCGAGCGCGATACGGGAAATAATCAAACGGTTACGGATCATATTCTCGAAGTTGCGATGCTAGGTACGGTGGTTGACATGACCTCTGCCCGACCTGCAAATAAGGTTTCACTTACTCTTGACCTTCGTGCGTGATGCCATGGGAGGATGATGCAGTGTGCCGGAAGACTTTAATGACTTGCCAAAACATGCTTTAGAGCGTCTGCAAGGACTGCGCAGCGCCAATCATCCCAGAGGGGTATTTACCAGCGACCTATCTGTCAATGAATTTTTGCTTGTGCGAGAAGCTGGCTTTGAGCCAATCGGCATGGTGGTTGGCAGTTCGATTTATCATATCGGGTTTCAGCAGGCGAATTGGCGCAATAACGAAGAGATGCAGGTGCTCAGCCAGGCGATGTATCATGCGCGTGAGCTAGCCATGACGCGCATGGAGGAAGAAGCGAACGCGCTTGGCGCCGATGGTATCGTTGGGGTGCGTTTGGATGTGGGCCGTTACGAATGGGGTGAAGACCTCGCCGAATTTATCGCAGTAGGAACTGCGGTGGCTGCTCGCGATAAAGGCAATTACCGTTTGCAAAACGGCAAGCCTTTTACAAGTGATTTGTCCGGGCAAGACTTTTGGACCCTTCTTCACGCAGGCTATCAGCCATTATCTCTTGTCATGGGAAGTTGTGTGTACCATGTCGCGCATCAATCGATGCGCCAGTATCTAAGATCAGTCGGACAAAACTGCGAAATGCCCAATTATACGCAAGGATTGTATGACGCACGTGAACTTGCCATGGAGCGCATGCAAATGGAAGCGCACGAGGTACACGCCGAAGGTATCGTCGGTGTCCATCTTCATGAGAAAAGCCATGGATGGGGCAGCCATGTGATCGAATTTTTTGCTGTTGGGACTGCCGTTACCCCAACGTCAAGCGAACATGTGCTTGAACGGCCGCAACTTATTTTGTCCTTGAATGATTAAGGGAAAAAGACTGTACGCGGGGTGATTCCGATGGGTATTTTTCGTCGTGCCGCAAAGCTGC
>JAKACU010000012.1 GCA_021821185.1 Bacillota bacterium | reverse complement strand
CGGCGGTCTTCATGTCTGTGGCACTTTCCTTAAGATCACTCTCACTGGGGGTTACCCAGCACCCTGCCCTGAGGAGCTCGGACTTTCCTCCCGCACGGCCTTTCGGCACTGTGCCGGCGACTGCCTCGCTCACTTTTGCGACTCCCTATGTTATCATAAGACGCGAATTATGACAATAGAGCAAACTGCTACAGGCAAAATGCTTGGAAGAAGTGAACTTTTGTTGCCCTTTACGCGTCCTTTTGTAGCAGGATAAGAATACTTCATAAAATGGGGTGCTGTATAATGAGTTGGGATATCAATCTGTATATGACGTTAGAACACTGGCATGGAAAAAGCGCGTTGTTTGATGCGCTGATGATTCAAATTGCCAATGACGGTTTATACTTATACGCTTTATTTTTACTTATCATCTGGTTTGTCGCTCGACGACCAGAAAATCGGCTACGTTATCGAGAAACTGCATTATCTGCCGTGATTGCTGGTGTTCTTGGGCTTCTTATCAATATCATTATTTCGCATATCTGGTTTCGTACAAGACCTTTTGTAGCCCTACACACGACACCCTTAATTCATCACGCAGCAGACGCATCATTTCCAAGTGACCATACAACAGGTTCTATGGGTTTAGCGGCTGGCGCTTTCGTCTATGACCGAAAAATCGGTATTTTCTTTGGCATATTTTCGCTCTTAATTGGCTTCGCCAGAGTTTACGTCGGTATTCATTATCCGACAGACGTTTTGGCGGGATGGATTATTGGTATTGGATGTGGCTATGCTGTTGTGGCGAGCAAACGCTTTGTAAAGCCTTTTATAACAAGTTTGATCGACTTGTGGGAACAAATCGAACGGCGAATTGGGCGCTCTCGTGCTTGACGCTGTAAGAAGGAGGCAACGGGAAATTGCAAAGCGAAGATGATTCTCTTGCAAGTCTCGTTCGCCTTGCCATGAGAAGCGATGAAGGTGCCCTAGCCGAACTTATCACGCGCTACCACCGACATGTTTATCAAACGGCCTATGCCATCGTACGATCTCGGCTAGACGCAGAAGAAGTCACGCAGGACACCTTTATTCGCATGTATCAAAAAGTTAGCTCATTACAAGATGAACATGCTTTTCATGCCTGGTTGACAACAACGACGACACGGCTTGCCATCGACCACGCGAGACGCAATAAAAAACATCACAATCAACCGCTGGATGAGACAAAAGATATGCTCGTGGCTAACCACGCCGATCTTTCATCACGTGCTATGCTTGAAGAAGCACTTGATCAGTTGAGCCCACAACATCGTGCCATTTTGCTTTTGCGCGAACGTGATGGCTATGAGTACCTGGAGATTGCGACCATTTTAAAGATCCCTATAGGTACCGTCAAATCCCGTTTGTCCAACGCAAAAAAAGCTTTGCGATTACACGTTGAGAGAGATGGTGTTAGCCATGAATGACCATCAAAAAGAAGATCTGATCAGCGCTCTTGTGGATGAACCTGCGCCGGATTTTCAAGAACGCCTTCTAGCTAGTACTCGCTCCATGATCTTACGAAGGAAGCGACTACGCAGTCAGCTGGTGGTGGTGGTGACGTCGACAGGGTTTCTTTTACCTCTTATCCTGTTGTTTTTAGCGCCTGCTTCTTGGCTTTTTACGATTGTACTCAACCTTTTGCGAGCCATGCAAGATGCCATTTTGTATAGCAGTGGGTGGCACGGTCAGCTCATGACAGTTTCGACTTTTTTATCTGTGTTTTTAGTGGGGTTCGCTGTATGGCTACTTATCCTAAGCACGCGATTTGTACGCACAGGTGGGTGATAACCAATTGAAATTAAACAAATCCGTCATCTCTATCTTTGTCGCTCTCTTGTGCGTGAGTTTTATCATTTTGCCACATGCTCTAGCCGCAACTATAATCCCTAAGCAACCTATTGTCGTCTTTTCACAGGAAAATGTGGATACGGTCGTGGCAGTAGATCGCCCTGTGGTTGTGAGAGGTACCGTGAGCAATTCTATCATCGCTATCGGTCAGGATGTCACGCTGGCGAATGGATCGCACACAGGTTTCATTCTTGACATCGGTGGACAGGTGCATCAAAGTGCAACGGCACAAGTTACGGAAGGTATCCTGGAAGTAGGAACAGGCCATTCAATCACCATGGTTCTTGCTTTATCTGCGTTGCTGAGTCTGTTTTTGTATGCTACCCATGCAGTGTTTTCTGCGTTACTTTTGCTCATCTTACTGTTTGGAGGTTGGCTCATCGTAAAGCGCGATGAAACCATGAGCGACCGGATCAGTGAACATTACGCGCGCATGGTCTTGTCAGGCTTTATCATGACCGTCATTCTCGCTTTGCTAATTGGCGCAAGCATTCTCACACCGATTCTCTGGTCTGTTTCAGCCATTTTCCTTGTATTGTACCTTGTTGGGGGGACAATCGGACTTTTATTTGTATCAAATAAGCTAGGACGGACGATTTTGCGTGCCATGGTACCATCCACGCGTTTAGCACCGTTCGTGATGGGGTCCCTTGGTGTACTGTTGCTCATGAACATTCCCATCATCGGGATCGTGTTTTTAGTTCTGTTTTGGTTTATCGGTCTTGGCGCAGTATGGACTACCTTATGGCACAAAAAATAGTGTAAAGAGCATCATACTCTTCTTTAAGTATCTGCAATCCCTTTGCACCGCGGTCATCTCGAGACACTTTTTCAAGAATCTCCGCGCGCTTCTTGATTTCGTCTTGGATCGCGATCAGTAACAAAGTGGAATGTTCCTTTATGGCAATCTCACCGCAAGCAAGTCGCACCTTTTCAGGAACCGATAAATGATCGTAGGCTTCTCGAATAAGAGGCGCCAAGGTACTGATTTGCTTTCGCCTTACAACATCCTTTGCAACGAGGCGCAAGCACTCATAAATAATACCATTTTCCTCGACCCGTTGATCCGATTGAATCTCATACCCTAACTGCGGCGCCCCATATCGCAACAAACCCACTAGGGAAAGAGGTTGTAAAACCAAAGCATTCGGACTAGCAGCCAAGATATTCTGTGCGTGTTCACTCGTAACAATATCCCAGATCGTCGCACCTCCCATGCCAGCTATAACAAAGGTATCCACCTCACCTGGCTGAATCGGATGCAATCCATTACCTAACACCACGCTGATACGATCTTCTAGTCCAGCGTGACGTACAGCTTGCGATGCGCTCGTAAACGGGCCATCGGTCACTTCCACAACGATCGCTCTTTGCACCTTTCCTTGTGAAATAAGGTGAATCGGCACTTTCGCATGATCAGCGCCAATATCGGCCATGGTACTGACATGGCCAACCATGTTAGCCACATATTCTAAACGATTGCCAAGTTTCATTGCTGTTAAGCTCCTTTAAAAAGAGCCGATCCAAGGTGGGATCGGCTCATAAAAGACACTTCGTTTATTCTAAAAAGTCTTTTAGCCGTTTACTGCGACTTGGATGACGAAGCTTGCGCAGAGCTTTAGCTTCAATCTGGCGAATCCGCTCTCTGGTTACACCAAAGACCTTACCCACCTCTTCAAGGGTACGTGTCCGTCCGTCATCAAGGCCAAAACGCAATCGAAGTACATTCTCCTCACGCTCTGTCAACGTGTCCAAAACATCTTCTAACTGCTCTTTTAAGAGTTCATAAGCAGCAGCATCTGCCGGTGCCAGCGCGTCATCATCAGGAATAAAATCACCGAGATGCGAATCATCTTCTTCACCGATAGGAGTTTCTAATGACACAGGTTCTTGCGCGATCTTTTGAATCTCACGAACTTTTTCTGGGCTCATATCCATTTCCGTGGCAATCTCTTCAGCACTTGGTTCGCGCCCAAGCTCTTGCAATAATTGACGTGAGATACGGATTAATTTGTTAATCGTCTCAACCATGTGCACCGGTATACGAATCGTCCTCGCTTGATCAGCAATGGCACGTGTAATTGCCTGACGAATCCACCATGTGGCATAGGTGCTAAATTTATAGCCCTTGCGATAGTCGAACTTTTCAACCGCTTTGATAAGACCCATGTTGCCCTCTTGAATCAAATCAAGAAACAGCATGCCGCGGCCTACATACCGCTTTGCGATACTGACGACAAGACGCAAATTAGCCTCAGCAAGCCTGCGTTTGGCTTCTTCATCACCTTTTTCGATACGCTTGGCAAGCTCAATTTCTTCCTCTGCAGAAAGCAATGGTACACGGCCAATCTCTTTTAGATACATCCGAACAGGATCATTGATTTTTATACCCGGAGGAACGCTCAAATCATTTAAATCAAATTCCTCTTCAGCATGCACATCTTCTTCATGCAACTCCGGATCTGTAGAATCCTCATCGGCATCTTCGTCGTCCGTATCTTCATCGGCTTCATTGACCACTTCAATGCCAAGGTCGGTCAATTGTTCAAAGAATTCTTCGATCTGTTCGCTGTCTTGATCAAATGGAGACATGCGATTCATGATCTCTGTATAGGTGAGAACGCCGCGCTTTTTACCGGAGGACAAAAGGTGCTGGCGCACATCCTCTAACGTCGTTTCAATTGGCGCACCGTCTTTGAGCTCTTTGCTCATCCTCCGCCCTCCCTTCAATCCTACAAGCCTGTTTCTTCATGGTTCGTGTCAGTGCCTTGCAACGATCGCTGCAAGCGGCGAAACTCCGCCTCTTTTTCCCGCATCCTTACATAGTCTCCCCGAGTGCCAGCCTCTTTCATTTCCGCCGCAACACGTGACAAATTTTGTTCAATCCGAAAATCAATCACGCACTGTATATAATCGTGAATCAGCTTGGCGTCAAGAACAATTTCTCCTATAGATTGCATCAAAGCTTGCTGTAAAAGCCCTGTTGCATACCTGACCACATCGGAATCATCGATGGTACTCAAAAACAATTCTGGATCTGCCATCGAATGGTCAGCATAATACGCATAAAGGTAAGCTTGCAATGCACTGTGCATCGGTGAAGAAAAATCCCCGAGAAGCTCCTCTTGCACTTGTCTTGCGACCTCAGCATGCATTAACATATACATAAGCAATTGTTGTGCAGCGACGTCATGCTTGGCTGGCAGGGGTGCGGGCGCCGCTCTGGCACCGTGTTCGATACCTCTGCGTTTGTCTTTGAATGCTGTTGACTGTGATTGGCCGGTACGACGCTCATGAGTCCGTATCTGCCGCTCTAGATCGTCACGCAAAGCCGATAATGCCATGGTGTACGTTTGACTCAGCCATTGCAGGGCAGATTCACGTTCAATGGAACTTTCTTCTTGTGCTACGATCTCCATCGCATCACGCAAGTATCCGATGCGACCACTTGTTAGATGGTCGGGATGCTGATGTGTTAGATATTGTAACTGGTAAAACAGGGCACTCATTGCCTTGTTGAGAACCTCGGTGACGAAAACAGTCGAGCCTTTATCATGCATATACTCATCCGGATCCACGCCTGCTGGCAAGGTGGCAACACGAGCAACCACACCTGCATCGCGCAAGATATCGATGCTTTTTCTTGAAGCCGCAAAGCCAGCAGCATCGGCGTCGTACAATAGTATAACTTCTTCTGCAGTGCGACGCATAAGTCCTGCTTGTTCAGGCGTAAGTGCCGTGCCAAGCGTAGCAACAACGTTAGTGATACCATGTTGATGCATCGCTATTGCATCCATATACCCTTCAAGCAAGATGACCTGTCCTGACTTTTTAATCGTAGCCCTAGCTTTGTGATACCCATATAACATATGGCCTTTGTGAAACAGCAATGTATCTGGGCTATTAAGATACTTTGGTTTTTCGTTTTTCAGAGATCGTGCGCCAAACGCCACAGGCTTACCGTGCAGATCCCAGATCGGAAACATAACGCGCCCGCGAAAACGATCGATCAATTCACCCTGGTCTGTCACAACGCCAAGACCAGCATCTAAGATAGTCTCTTTAGTTATGCCGCGACGAGTTAGAAAATCGATCAACGTTCTCTTTTGATCAAGGTCAGGAGCAAAACCAAGATTAAACTGCACTACAGTCTGCTTTGTAACTCCACGATTAAATAAATAAGAAAGCCCTTGCGCACCCACCCCATGATTCATTAAAATGTGGTTATAAAACTTTGTTGCAAGATCGACCGCTTGATACATTGCCATTTTCCGCTGCTCAGCCTCGTTGCTTTGCTCCGTGCCTTCGATGATCGGCATAGGCAGTGAGGCGCGCTCAGCCAAGCGTTGAACGGCAGTAACAAACGGGATCTGTTCCATTTCCATAAGAAAAGTAATAACCGTCCCACCAGCGCCACAACCAAAGCAGTGGTAAAACCCCTTACTTGGGGTGACATAAAAAGACGGCGACTTTTCGGAATGAAAAGGGCACAAACCCACTAAAGAATGTCCGGTTCGTTTGAGCTTTACGTATTCGGAGACGACATCAGCGATGTCAATCTTCTCACGTAATAAGGCGATGAATTCTTCCGGAACGCGCATGCTCATAGGACACGACCCCTCCAAGCACGCGACAAATGATACCGTGGCCTCATTTGTTTTTTCTCGATGCTAACTTTATTCGCCAAGATTCAACACTTTCCTGCCGAATCATGCAGAAAAATTCTCCTTTGCTACTACCCGATGCAAACCGATCGCTTTGAATAGTCTGTCTCTTCCATGATCTATCTAAACGTGCCTATCTAATTATCCTTGCCATAACCCCCCTCTCTATAGATGTACGCAACATAGCAAAAATAATCCTTCCACGAATACGGATCCTTATGCGTTTTTTTAAAATTACACTTGCATCTGTCTAGGGAGCCTATTATTTCGGTACTTTAGCTGACACATAATCGAGAATCAAATTAGCCGTTTCCTCCACAGCACGCCGGGATACATCAATGACTGGGCAACCAAGGTCCATCATGATGCGCTTAGCATAGTGTAATTCGCTTTCTATACGTTCCCTTGAGGCATACATAGCCTCAAGATCGAGTCCTAGGACCCTGACGCGTTCTTGACGTATGTTATTTAGATCTTGCGGGCTAATAGTAAGCCCGATCACGCGCCCTTGAGGCAGGTCAAAAAGTTCCTCCGGCGGCGACACCTCAGGAACGAGTGGAACGTTTGCCACACGCAATCCTTTATGCGCCAGATACATACTAAGTGGTGTTTTAGATGTACGCGAAACGCCGACAAGGACAACATCAGCTCTCATTAGAGCATGTGGATCCTTGCCATCATCAGCGGAGACAGCAAACTCAATAGCATCGACTCGCAAGAAATAGTCCTCATCCAGTTGATGGACAAGTCCAGGACGAAGTTTAGGTTGCATATGAAAAACGTCTTCTAGTGCCTTCATCATAGGCCCCATAATATCCACAATGCGTACCCCAGTGAGTTCCGCTTGTTCCCTTAATGCCTCTCGCAACTGAGGCAAAATGAGTGTATAGGCAATCAATCCCTGATCCTTCTGTGCCTTTAGCACCACTTCCCGCAATGTCGCTTCATCATTCACATAGGAAATTTTTCTCACTTCAAAACGCGCATAGTCATATTGACTAGCGGCAGCACGCACGACAAATTCTGCTGTCTCACCCACTGAGTCAGACAACACATAAACCACTGATGATAATCCATCCATGACCTCGAGCCCCCTTCGCACGACACGCTGATTATTGAAGAAATGCGACGCCCCTGATACAATCAAAGAAAGAACCCAAGGAAAGGCAGGAACTCTTTTGCATACGCTGTTGCATATTTTTATGGCGTTGGTCTTACTGTTCGCTTGCGCCATAGTGACTCGTCGCTTTTTTAGCTTTCACTTAGGTATACCATTCGCTTTTGATCGCACCCTATGGAGAAGCCGCTATTTTTGGCTGGGCCTAGGGGTTGCTCTCGTATTTTTATGGTCAGATTTTCGTTTTGAACGTTATTTTTCGTTGGCAGCCCAAAATATTTTATAAATATAAGCGCTCTAAGGAATCAATGACACGTCTCGATTTCAATTTAATCCCGGCGCGATCATCAAGCTCTTGCGATAGAGCGGCGGTTATCGTTTTAGAAACCGCTCTATCCAACGGCGATGAGAGGTACTCATCTAAAGAAACTTGACTGGCAAGAGCGAGATCCTGTGCGACGCCTGCTTGTACTACGGCGGCCCATTCACTAGGATCATCACCCAGCCCAAGATACCTCATCATCCACAATTGCAAGAAGCTAAATGGCCCCCATGGGTCATTGTTTTTTTCCATAAAGGAAAGTGAACGATCGAAGATAGCAAATAAGTCCCTTTGGTTCACGCTTTGCTTTGTGCCCGCTTCACTTACATCATCTTGCGCCACCCGTAGGACAAGTTCGCACATCGCTTGAGCGTAGGCCAAAAGAACAACATCTGTTTTGATGCGCTCATAACCTGTGATAATTTGTCCTTGCACGACTTCTCGCAGTCCTTGTTCAGGTGTCGTAAAAAGTACCCTGGAGCGCACAAGAGGTTGACAAACTGCATAAAGTGGGTGTTGCAATTTTTGCGCTGAAAAGGCGACGGCCTTGTGCACTCCAACATTAACGGTCAGTAACGTGACCATACGGTGATTTTCACCAAATGGTCGGGTTTGAAGCACCAACGTCTCCAACTGCTTACTCTGCATACCCACTTTCCCCCGGTGTTGCCATATCTTTTTTCGTCGTTTCAGTTGCCCCTTCGCTTACCGCAAGATGCTCTTTGTACAGCAGGTAGGCGTCGATTTCTCCCGTCAACATAAAATACCTCCACAGGAAATCTCGCATCGCAATCAGTCCTTTCTGTACGTAACCAGCATATCTAGCATGCCAAAGAAAGACCAACTACTATACTAGGAATTTTTTGGACGCTTATTCGCGATCATACCCAAAAGATCTCAGGAGATTTTCACGATTACGCCAATCCTTTTTCACTTTGACCCATAGTTCTAAAAAGACTTTTGTATCAAAAATAGCTTCGATATCACGCCTCGCAAGTGTCCCGACTTTTTTTAACATTTCGCCGCCTTTACCGATCAAAATGGCTTTTTGCGACTCACGTTCAGTATAGATCACAGCGTGAATATGAAGTGTATTATGATCTTCTCTTTTTTCCATATGCTCGATAAAAACTGCCACAGAGTGAGGAACCTCTTCGCGTGTCAAACGCAACACTTTTTCACGAATAAATTCACTCATCACAAACTGTTCCGGATGATCGGTAATCATGTCATCAGGATAATACTGCGGTCCTTCTGCCATTAGAGAAAACACCGTATCCACCAAGACATCAACTTGATCGCCTGTCTTTGCCGAGAGTGGGATAATCGCATGAAAAGTATACTTTTCCTTGTATCGATCAATCAACGATAAAATATTTTGCTTATCTACGGCATCCACTTTATTGATGACCAGAATCACTGGGTTAGCCGAAGCTCTTAACCGCACGAGAATCTCATCATCCTTTGAACTGTCAACATGTGTTGCATCAATGACAAAAAGAACAGCATCCACTTCACGAATCGAATTTTCAGCGATTTCGACCATATACTCCCCAAGACGATGTTTGGGCGTATGCAATCCTGGCGTATCCAAAAAGACAATTTGCCCAGCGCCATTTGTAAGCACACCGCGAATGCGTGTCCTTGTCGTTTGCGGCTTACTCGACATGATCGCAATCTTTTGACCGATGATGCGATTAAGCAACGTGGACTTGCCCACATTGGGTTGTCCCACAATAGCGACAAAACCTGATTTTTTCATAAATGACCGCCTTTTCTTAATTCCAAATGGATTTGCATGGCCTCTGCGACCACAGCAAGTAAGAGACATAAAAAACCAAATAACAAAACGCCAAGAAATGGTGGAGCAATCAGTGTCGCAAACGATCGCCACTGGATCGGAAACACTTTATTGTAAAATACCAAGTACGCCACGAGAAGCGCATTGGCTGCGGCAACAAACACGGATGCTGCCGCCACATCCTTCGCGACTTTTGCCCTCTCATGGAAATCCCTGCTAAAAAGGTCAATAGCCGACTCAATGGCTGTATTGACCAATTCTAATGTAATCACTAAAGCAACTGAAAAAAACAAAGCAATGGTCTCAAATACACTAACACGAACAAAAACACACGCTAGACCAACGACAAAGGCCGCAAAAAAGTGTATACGCATATTACGTTGCGTCAAAAGCGCATGGGCCATGCCTTGGATCGCAAAGTGAAAACTGCGAATCAGTGCACGCATCGGTTAACGCGTATAGCCTAAAGACGTCAGAATATCTTCTTGCAAAGAAAACATCATGTGTTCATCAGCATCATTTTGATGATCATATCCTAACAAATGCAACATACCATGCGCCGTTAGAAAAGCTAACTCGCGTGTGTGGCTGTGCCCATATTCAAACGCCTGTTCACAAAGCCGTGGCCAACTAATAATGATATCGCCAAGTTCTTGCAGTTCATCATCATCTGCCGCCATATCGTCCTCTTCGCCTTCTAAGAGAGAAAATGACAAGACGTCCGTCGCCTCATCGAGCGATCGGTACTCACGATTAAGTGCACGAATAGCCGCATTATCTACGATAGCCACAGAGACCTCGGACAGCGCGAGATTTTCTTTTTGTGCCACGGCTTCACAGATTTTCTCGACAACAGATGTGATAGCTTCTTGTGTAAGTGGTGCCACGGAATCCACCTCAAAAAGGACATCGACTAAAATATCTGACAAAGGATCTACCCCCTTAGCTATTTGGATTTACTTGCTGTAATTCTTGCAGGGTCAGGATATTCGATTCGCTCATGGTAAATACCCTGCAATGTACGCATAAAGGCATCAACCATCTTGTTCAAATCTTGTAGCGTTATATCGCACTGATCCAATTGCCCATCTTGTAGGCGATCTTTAATAATTTTTCGGATCATCGTTTCAATGCGTGGTGGTGTAGGCTTACCCATCGACCGGACGGACGCTTCTACCGCATCGCACATCATGACAATAGCAGATTCTTTGGAATGCGGTTTAGGTCCAGGGTAACGGTACTGATCGACTTCCGGGACGTGATGTTCGTCCTCTTTGATGGCCTTATTATAAAAATACCACAATACTGTCGTCCCATGATGCTGTGCACAAATGTCACGTATCGGTTCCGGGAGATTGTACTCTTTAAGCATCTCGAGGCCATCAGTGACATGAGAGGTCAAGATAAGGTGAGATAATGCGGGAGCCACCTTGTCATGAGGGTTGTCACCCACCATTTGATTTTCAATAAAAAACATCGGTCTCTTAATTTTACCGACATCATGGTATAAGGCGCCGACACGACATATAAGGGGGTCAGCCCCAAGCGCCTCGGCCGCCGCCTCGGCAAGATTACCAACAATTAAGCTGTGATGGTACGTACCTGGCGCCTCAAGCAAAAGTTTTCGCAACAAGGGATGGTTGGGATTAGCTAGCTCCAAAAGTCCCATGTGGGTAATTACACCAAATGTTGTTTCAAGGTAGGGCAGAAGGCCGATCGTTAATATCGCAGATAGGAGACCTCCTATTATGCCATAGATAAATTCCATCACAACCGTAGATAACGTAAGAGTTCCTGGATCAAGAACAAGATGCATAATAGCGATACTGACAATGTTAAAAATAGCTGCCAATGATCCAGCTCTCATGAATACGCGTCGATGATGTACGCGCTTCATGGCCATCGTCGCTCCAAGCGCACCGGCTAATTCGACGAAAAAATGTGCGAAATCAAAGCCAAAAGCAGCACTCGTAAGCACCGCAAGCAACACTGACGTGAGCATAGCGAGCGAAGTGCCAAAAAATAAAGATATCATCATGCTTCCCATCGCTACAGGTATCGCGTAAGAAACAGCAGCCGGCAGACCCATATCCACGGCAGCTCGCGTGATTCGAATCAAGACAGCCACGAGAACAACAAGCCCGGCGTACAACAAAAGACGCACATTATCTTTGGCCAAACGAATGCGTCTCGTTTGAATAAACACGCCTGTCGCAAGGACAAGTACCGTGACAAACAGCAAAAATCCCACATAAATACTATAATCCGGCTGACTCTTCAACAGCTTTAGATCTTTAAGCAGGTTCATGATGGCTGGTGTAACCAATTGGCCCCTGCGCACAATAATGTCCCCACGATTGATCCATACATCAGGCACACTTCGTTGTGCTGCAAGACGCGCTTCTTGCGTCAATTGTCCATCATATACCAGATTGGGGTGAAGTACCGAAAGCACAAGTTGCCCAATACTCAGTCTTGTTGTCTTATCCACATCAAGAGAAACGAGTTGTTGATCCACCATCATCGTCGCCCGTGTTTGATCAGCCGTCGAATAGGGTCCTTGCAGCATACCTTGTGCAATTTGTATCGCATTGTTATTGACCAAGGCAAACTGACTGTCAGTCATCGTTAAAAGTGATTGAAGAGCTGCGTTGCTTAAGCTTGGTGGACTTGCTGCGCGCAAGAGCGCTAAGTCTTTGCTTTTGTCTTTCACTGGTTTGGCCCGTAAAATAACCGCCTGATTAAAAACCTGATCGAGTTGTCTCAACGCAGTTCGTTCTACAGCCGAATTGATATCGTAGTGCGGCGCAACACTTTGTGCCGCGATAGCTCTAGCTTTCGCTGTCGCTGCTGTATTGACCGCATCGATAGGCGCTGTAATCAGGACTCGGCTCACTTGCCCGACGACAAGATCGTAACGCACAGGTAAGACTGTTCCAATGAGCACAAAGTACAGTACAAGCCCCAACAAAGCGTAAATCCCCAAGCGATAGCGGGGACTTGTACGCAGTTCATATTTTTCTAACCATGTCTCAAAGGATGATTGACGTCGTCTCATGCCCTATCCCCGCGATTCTTCATCGTTTGCGTAGGCGCGAATGACACGTTGCACCAACGGATGGCGAACTACATCGAAATCTTCCAGGTAGACAAACGCGATACCATCAATATCAGCTAAAACTCTCGTTGCTTCTCGCAAGCCAGAGCGCTTCCCTGTCGGCAAATCAATTTGCGTCACATCGCCAGTAATAACCATGCGGGAGCCAAAACCAAGTCGTGTCAAAAACATTTTCATTTGCAACGGTGTTGTATTTTGCGCCTCATCTAAGATGACATATGCATCATCTAACGTTCGGCCCCGCATATACGCGAGTGGAGCTACTTCCACAATACCACGTTCCATCGAACGTGCTAATTGCTCAGGTCCCATAACATCATGTAAAGCATCATACAACGGGCGCAAATAAGGATCCACTTTTTCCTGTAAGTCCCCCGGTAAAAAACCCAGATTTTCACCAGCTTCTACGGCAGGACGCGTGAGTACAATGCGCTTGACATCCCCACGCTTTAAGGCGAGGTAAGCCATCACAACCGCTAAGTATGTCTTACCGGTTCCCGCCGGACCAACCCCAAACACAATGTCATGCTTTTTGAGTGCATCGACATAGCGTTTTTGCCCAATCGTCTTAACTTTAATGCTTTTCCCTTTGATCGTTGTCGCGAGTTCCTCAGAAAATAAAGCCAGCATCTCATCGAGTTCGCCCTGTTCTTCAAGAGCCAACGCATAAGCAATATCACGTTCGGTCAGCACGTGCCCTTTTCTAACCAACTGAGTTAACACGCTTATAATACGCTCTATGCGCAAAACATCGTGTTCCTCACCTTTGATACCAAGTTCATTGCCGCGATTAATCAAGTGGCACGTAAAAGCTTTATCTAGCATATTTAGATGCGCATCTTGTGGCCCAAACACCGCCCGCGCCTCTTCGTTGTCGCGTAACACCATCTTGCGCGAAACCGTGTCACTCTCGCTCAAAAAGGTCCCATCTCCTCAAGTTTAGTGCAAACCAACTGGCGATGGCGCCGTGATCGGCTGAGCTCGCCCGATATCTTCCAAAATTTCAGTCCAAATGGTTATGTATAGCTTACCATGCGCGACTTTACTCTGTAAAACGCTTTGTCGAACAACTTTTGCTTGGGTGTCAGCGTGCGCCAATACATCAGCAGCAACCAATTGTAGCGCTTTTGTCTTGAGCTCTGCCTCCGTCGCCTGTTCTTTGTGACTGCGCGCTTCAAATACCGTATCATGTTGCCACACGAACGGCAAGGTATAACCAAAGATCTTGATGGGCCGATCGATACTTTGCACTGTCTCTTGTTGATACGGTGGATGCGAAAAGCCCCATACTTGAATGGGAATGCCAGCTATCAACAAATAATCATGCGTCACCTTTTGTCCCGTGACGACATTGATCTCTGTAGAAAAAGGCATCTGTACCGTGCTCCTATACCAGACAAATCCCTTGACAGAACCTGACGCTGTCACCGTCCTTCCATCTTCAAGCCTCCCGTTAATAAGTGTCGTAAAAGGCATCACATATTGCCCTGGTTTAACGACGGCTTGCCCAGAATCGGCAAGCACACTTGCGACTACGCCTGACATTTTTGCAACGATGTCTTGCGGACCCCTTTTAACCGGATTCGTTGGTAATACCTTAGGGATAATCTTGACATAGATCGTTGTCCCCTGAACACGAACACCCACCCACGAGATGGACTGCAATTGATCAAGCAGCGCCAGTTGGATTGTATCTTGATCCAACACATGATATATAAAGCTCCCTTGATAAAGTCCCATTTTGTTCAGTGCAGCTTGTACAATCTCAGGTTGGTCTGTGCCTTCAATTTGCACTTTCCAGATAAAGCTTGACGCCACATAAAGTCCGACTACAAAGAGCAGAAACCCTGCAAGAAACGCCTTTCGCCGCTTCGCGCGCCACAAAAGGAACGGAACTCCACTTTTGCGTACAAAGCGTACTTTAGCATGACTTAGTTTGGCTATCTTCATGATCTCTTTTGCATCGCGTAAGTTTGTTGATACAGCATACGAGTTAGCTTTCGCTATCGTAATGTCCCACAGAGGTATGTTACGCATGGCTGCTTGTGCCAATACGGTGCGAAAGGGATCGTCGACTACCTGAACCCGCACGTATCCGGAAAGCCACTCATAAATCCGGAAAGCCACGGCGATCCCCCCTAACTCATGTCGACACCTGAAATGACACCTTCAATAACAACTTCCTCCGGAACGATAGTTCGTATGACGAGCTGTTCGCCGCGCACCGTGACATCTCGATCAACAGCTTTGATACGGATGCGATCATCAGCAAACTCTTCAATGGATTGGTAGTTTTCGATAACCACCTGCAGATTACCGATGATCGTAATGCGAGGTACATATTGTAGCGTATCCTTTGGGATTTCCAGTATTTGCATAGCGAGTTGTACTGTTTTTTCTCGCCATCGGCGTTTCATGGACATCCCCCCTCGAATCACATGTATGCTTTAGGGATGCCAAACAGAACAAAAAAGCGACTGCCCTCGCAGTCGCTTCCCACGCTGAAACGTTACACGTACCCTTGTACGCTATGTGATTCGATGATTAAGAAGACAAGTTATCTTGTACGATCCTACTGACTATCCTACCATCAGCCCTGCCTGCTATTTTACTCATCACAAGTGGCATAACCTTACCCATGTCCGCTTTTGAAGTCGCACCTGTTTCTCGAACAACTTCTGCCACAATGGCCTCGATCTCGGTTGGTGAAAGTTCAGCTGGCAAATACTCTTGCAAAACTGCCAATTCGGCTTCGACCTCTTGCACGACATCCGTACGATCCGTCCCGGCAACACTCACCAAGGTGTCTCTACGCTGTTTGACTTCCTTCTTAATCACGCCAAGAACCTCTTCATCGGATAACGTATGGTGCGAATCGATCTCCGCGTTCCTGACGGCTGCTTTCACCATCCGTAATACGGATAAGCGCACTTTATTCTTATCCCGCATGGCTTGCAACAAGTCATCAGACAAGCGGTCATAAACTCCCACTGGCTTTGTCGCTCCCTTTTTTACGAGGACACACGTATCACACAAAATATCGCATTAGCCTCAGTACTTCTTTTTCTTACGAGCTGCCGCTTCAGACTTTTTCTTTCTGGCGACACTGGGTTTATCATACTGCTTCCGTTTTCTGACTTCGGCGAGGATTCCGTCCTTTGCCGTAGCTCGCTTAAACCGACGCAGCGCGCTATCCAAAGATTCGTTTTTACGGACCTTGATCTCGGACATATAGCTTTCCCTCCCTCCACCGAACTCTGCCTAAAATTGAATCATCTGCAACAAGAAAAGACATGCCGCTTAGCGGTATCAACGCCGATTATATGCCACTTGAACAAATAATGTCAACCCAAATACACAGACCCACTATGGACGCAGGTCATGTTCAAGGACCAACAACCGTTCCCAGAGTTGCCCTAGCGTGTGAACGCCTTCCTCTTTTAGAATGGCTACCTGGCGTTTGATAACCATCGCTGTCATCAAAGCATCGCCAAGAGCTGTATGGCGATGGACTGTTTCAATTTCATAGAGGGCAAGCAAGATATCAAGCGTCGGGTATTTCTTAAAACGATGCAATGCCATAGCGATCTTTCCCGTATCGAGAACTTGATGGTGCAACTCAACGCCCCAACTCTTTCGCAAATTCACGTTAATAAACCGGATATCATGTGCAGCATGATGCGCTACAATAATACGATCACCTATAAACTGCAAAAATATTTGCAGCGCATAGCTAAGATCGGGTGCATCCGCCACGGTTTGCGCCGTAATTCCCGTCAGTTGCACGACAACATCAGGTATAATTCGATCTTTCGGAAGTTTCACATAAGTGTGAAAATCAGGAATCGATTCTATCGTGTCTGGATCAAGACACACAGCGCCTATCGATAGCAAGCAATCTTCCGTTGGCACAAAACCTGTTGTTTCAGTATCAATCACGGCCAAAGAGAGTTCATCCAACGGTTGATCAGCCATTTCATGTTCATGCAAGGCGCTTATCATGGCACGCAACTCCGCTTGACTTTGCAAAGATGGCGTAGATGAATCCATCGTGCCATAAGGATTGCCTGCAAGACCGCCTAAGAGATGGCGCAATACTCGGATGCGTTCAAAGCCCATGCGTCATCTCACCCCGGTCTGTTAAATTGGCGAAGAGTGATTTGCTGCAACTGTTTCGTGGTGCGAAGCGCTCGTTTTATCCTGTCTCGCTCTTCATCTGTCAATTGTTCGATAAGAATATAATCATCGATAGGTTGACCCTGTAATGCCTGCATGACATGATGGCGCAAGCGTACAAAAAGCGCAGTCTCAAGTGCGTCTGTCACCTGCTTGGCAAGTTCAGCAGACCATGCTTTTTGAAGAAGCAATTTTTCTATGCGAATTTTTGTAGATGGCTCACCAATATCAAGGCTCAGCGCCCAAATACGAACACTGTTAACAAGGGGTGTATAAAATCCCTCTTTAACTTGAAAGTACCCTTTACGGGAAGGATCAGGATCGGACCGAATTCCACCGAGTAGCGTTAATGCGATAGGGTGAGAAAGCGCCTGATCCGCTACTTTCCAGCGAATAAAAGGTGATCGCGATATCGCATGTGCGACACTTCGACGAACATTCGCCACAAGGCCTGACTCTCCGATAATCGTTCTTGCATCTGATGCAATCAAGAGAAACCGGATATTATCCCAGTCAGGATAATCAGCATAATTTATAATTCGTTCCTGCCATATACTTAAGGTGCCACGCCAACGTGTATTGCTCGCCATAATGTTACCAGAACAAAACGGGTAGCCAATTTGGTGCAACATCGCCGCCGTGACTTCGCCAAGACGTTGATAATAGGCATCGCCATCTCCGGGCGATGACTCATGTTCTATAGGATAAATGAACGCATGATCTTGATCACTGCGAATTGATTGTTCACCGCGCGCCCCGCTGCCCAGTAAGGCAAAAGCAAAACCCGTCTGCCATGAGGGGGGCATTTTACCATGTATATGCTGCAAAGCCAATTGCAATGCCAAGCGATGCATTTGCCTGTGATACTGTGCCAAATTGTCCATAATGACAAAAGCTGAGCGAAATTTTAGATCCTGGGCGACCATGCTAGGTAAATCGTCGTGAATCTTCTTCAGCTCTGCAAGCGTATACGTAGACTGTTCAGGCATATACATCACGCGTAAAGACACGCTCAAATCTACCTCACTTTATGGCGGGTATCAATACCGCCGAAAAGAATCAATATCTTGTCTCGTAATCTCAACGCGACGATCTGCCGCATTGAGCAATTCTTCAAGGTTACCGATGCCAGCCACATAAAATAAGACAACTTCAACGCCGACATCTTTCGATACCTGAATCGCAGGGACAAAGTCTGAGTCAGCCGTCAAAAGGCCAATCTTCCCAGTCGCATGTCGCAAAGCCAGGCTCACCAAATCAACTGCCAACTGCACATCAACGCGTTTTTGTTCAAAAATGGGTTCTCCACTTTCATCATGACCACGAAAAGCCAATTTGCCTTCCCGCACTTCGAAATTATCCAGACGATTCAGTTTGTTCAAGAAACTTCTTTTATCAATATGCCGTCGTGATTCCTCATCGGTTACAGATTCCGAACGATACGGCAGACAATCATAGTAATAAACGCGCAAAACCGTTCCAGTCGGGTCTACTTTTTGCGCCATCCAATGGGCAAGTTTTGCATAATCTAAACGCGGACTGCCAAATCTGTTTTTCAACGCCTTTCCAAGATAACCTCCGTCAATAAAAAAGGCGATGCGATCCACTGAACCACTCCTGTCTGGACCATTGTCCAATGCCCGTCCGTTACTTCTTGCATACTATACTATAAAGTCGCACACGGGAAGTGACGTGATAATGAAACTGTCGACGATCCTGAAGGCAAGTACGCTCGCCTTAGATATTTTCAATCATAAGTCGACACAGCAATTAAGCGGCCTTGTTACAAAAGGGATAAAACGCCGCAGGGAAAATGTTGCGGTTCAACCATCAAGGGTACAGGCAACAACCCGTGCTCGACCGTCGCAGCAGGGACATCCTAGCGTGCAGCCACCTGATCCTTTTGCACCTTTGCCAGTACGTCACATCGCAAAGTATGTGACGCCCGAAAACCTTAAAAAAGCCCAAGAATGGCACGGGATTATTCGCAGTTTCCTTGACAGGGACTGACAAATTGTCAGTCCCTCGTAGATTGCTTATCCTCAGCGCCTGTTCCCGTCGTCCCTAAAAAAGCTGACATCCACCGTTTGCGAAGAAGATAACTCGCGAGTCCGAGAATCGCCAAGGCGATCAGCGCGCTGATGATAGCCGGCCACATCCCATGGCTAAACCCCAGAAACACGCCCCCCATCCACAAATAAAACGGCACGAGGCCAAGGCATGTCGTCCAAAAAAACGGCCAAAATCGAACGTTCATCAAACCTGCCACATAATTCAATACATGATACGGTACAAAGGGTGCAAAGCGTAAAACTAACAATCCCATAGTACCTCGACGCTTAATCCAGTTATCGACTTGCTGTTGCCGTTCACGAGAGAACAACCTTCTAACTCTCGCCTGTCCTAGCCAACGTGTCACATACATGGCGACAATTGCGCCTAGCACAGATCCAGACCAAGAATAAAACAGACCCCATCCTATTCCATAAATCTCCATATTGACAACGATCAAAAACTCGGCTGGCACAGGAATGATACATAGCAACATCATCAGGAAAATAGCAATAACGACACCAAAGACACCGAAAGACTGGATTAGCATTGAAAACGAGTCTCGATAAATCACAAATACCCACACCGATACGGCGACTAAAAGCGCGCCGGCGACAACCGGTATAATCCGCCATTGAACAGGTCGATCGTTGTCTCTAGTTAGACGTTCATTAATTGCGGCGCACCTCCGCATCGTGCACTTAGATCGCCTATAACTCTATCACAGGGTCGTACAGATGCCAACTTGTCTTAGCATGTTATGCTTTTTTCTTTTTACCGGAAACGGCTACTTCGTCATCGCGATACAAACGAATGGCTTTAGACGTAAATAAAATGCCATCTAGATGATCAATCTCATGTTGGATACAACGAGCGCGAAAATCCGTTTCCTCGAACTCAATGAATTGACCTTCGCGGTTTTGCATGCGCACACGAATCCACTTGTAGCGCTTTGTATCACCATAAATGCCTGGTATGGACAGACATCCATCCGGACCAACCTCTTCATCACGACCATCAAGAATGACAGGATTGATCAGATCAAGGCGACCCTTACCATCTTCAACATCCACAACAGCAATGCGTTTTAAGATATTGACTTGTGGTCCTGCAAGACCGATTCCATTCGCAAATTTCATGGTTTCATACATATTATCTAAAACACGCAATAAGTTAGCCGTAATTTTGGCTACCTCAGATGCAGGAGTTGTTAAAACCGGATTAGGAAACTTCACGATTTCATAAATTGCCATACAAAAACCTCCATCAATTACCCATCATCTTTATCTCTTCTCATGCTATTATGCCACGAACATAACGATCATTCTATCGGGATATGCTTAACGTTATCCTCTAGTTTTTGTACAGGTTGCTGTACCGATCCCTGTTTCAAACTTTCAAAAAGGTTCGTCGCGACATCCCATGTCAAATTTTCAGGATATGCATTTTCGTTGTGTAATACCATATCAAGACCAATTTTTTCTTCCTCCGGTGTTACGCGAATCCCCATAGCAAGGTCAATCACTTTTAGCAATACCCACGTTCCCACGCCGCAGTACAACCAAGTCACCACAATGCCTAACAATTCAACAAGTAATTGATGGAAATCACCGGCAAATGCCCCATTACCACCTTGGACATTAACGGCCACAGTCGCAAATAACCCTGTGGCAATCATGCCCCATGTACCGCCGATGCCATGTGCGCCAAACGCATCAAGAGCATCATCATACCCAAAATGCCCTTTAAACATCGTCGAAAAGAAATAACTCACAATCCCTGCTATGATGCCTAAGATAATCGACGCTCCTGGGTTGATAAAACCACTTGCCGGTGTGACTGCAACCAAGCCACTCACCACGCCAGCTGCCGCGCCTACGATACTCGCATGTCCTGTCTTGTACCGTTCAATGATAACCCATGCAATCCCTGAAGCAGCAGCAGCCGTATTCGTCGTCAAAAATGCATTGATTGCCACGCCATTTGCTGCCAAGGCACTGCCCGCGTTAAAACCAAACCACCCAAACCATAAGATACCGGTACCAATTATGACTAATGGTACGTTGTGCGCCTTGATAGCTCCTGAGCCATGTCCATGCCGTTTGCCAAGATACATGGCACACACCAAGCCAGCAATACCTGATGCCATTTCAACCACCGTGCCGCCTGCGAAATCAAGGATATGAAGTTGACGAAGGAAGCCTCCGGTACCCCATACCCAGTGCACAAGCGGATCATAGATCAAGGTAGACCAGGCTAAGGCAAATACGATGAAGGAAGAAAATTTCACACGTTCAGCCAGACCGCCAACAATGACGGCTGGTGTAATGATTGCAAACATCATCTGAAATATGGCGAACAGTTCCGAAGGAATCGTCGAAGAATAAGATGGATCCGGTTGCATACCCACATGATAAAAGAGCGCAAAGTGCAAATTGCCTATGATGTGCGCAACATCAGGTCCAAAAGCCAAACTATAGCCAAATAAAATCCATTGAATCGAAATAACCAATGCCACAGAGATCACTTGGTACATGGTGGTGATCACATTTTTGTTACGAACAAGGCCTCCATAAAACAAAGCCAAACCAGGCGTCATAAAGAGTACTAAAGCTGATGCGACGAGAACCCATGCTATATCTCCAGCATTAGACAAAGTGATATCTCCTCATAGTATATTGTGACTTATGATGTGAATAACTATAATCTTAACGAAACTATAGCTAATCGGAATCGAAACTGTCAATGTGCAAAATCCTCGCGTAGAGATCTTCATAGTCATCTGCCGCACGTTGCCAAGTAAATTGCGTTTGCATACGTTGTATGCCTTGTTTTGCTAATGTCTTGTACAAGCTTTTGTCAGCTAACAACGTATGCAACGACTTAGCCCATTGCAACGGATCTCTATAGTGTGTTACAAAAATGCCAGTATCCACATGTAAACTTTCACGAAGCCCCCATGCACCACTTGCCACCATGGGTGTTCCAGACGCCTGCGCCTCTAATGCAACAAGTCCAAACGCTTCATCGACCTGCGAAGGACACACACAAACATCGGCTACGCGATACAAATCAGCTAACGTGTCACGCGCCACAAACCCAAGCCAATGCACTTTCACATGACGAGCCAAACGATCCAATTTTTTGGCATAGTCGCCCGTCCGGGGATGTAGCCCTGCAACGATAACAATGACCTCCATCGCATAGCGTTGCCGCAATTCTCGCAATGCTTCCAAAACGACGTGCAAGCCTTTGCGTTCAATGATTCGGCCCGTAAATAAAATAATCGGATAATGCATAGCATGGATGCGTTCACGCCACGCTGCTACGCGTTTAAAATCCTCATCGGATTGCGCCGGATGAAATAAGCTAACATCAACACCTGGATAAATTACGTTAGCATGAATGGCAGGAAACTTATGGTGCAGACGATCATATACAAACCCGCTATTAACCACAATGTCTTGCGCAGATTGTAACGCTCGCAGCGCATCGTCGGGCATAAGACGGGTTTCGTGAAGAAAAGTCATCGAATGCAGTCCAAGAACTAATGGCCTATGTAAATTCACCAAGGAGCGCAAATAAAGAGGGCGATTGTCAACTTGTATGATCGCTGGCAAAGGGTGCTTTTTTACGATATCGCCCAGCACCTTCGATGTAAAGCGTGATGTCTGTGCTTTGTCTAAAGCTTGTCGCGTATGATGCAAGGGATCACCATAAAGCACTGAATCATGATAATAGAGATAAACACCTACACGTCGTCGTAACGCTCGCCATAAATCATAGAGATAGATCTCTACTGATGTCATCTGTGATGCATTTATGTCCTTTGTCCCTGGTGTGATAAGCGCTACAGTCTGATTCATCCGCGTTCCCCCATCTTGCCGCCATACAGAAAAGGAGGTGCAAGCGTTGCGTATTTTGGTGTTAACGACTGAATATGAGCCTACAATCATTGGTGGTCTCGGGGTCGTCGCTTCACAACTTGCCGCTCAATTATCTACGTTTGAACATGAAGTGGTCATCGTAACCAAAGGGATAAAACAGTCCATCGACGACCGTAGAATAGGGCGCATGCGGGTGATTAGGGTTCCCAAGTGCGTTAAACACGATGTTGTACCTTATCTAAAAAAACGTGTACTTCCCATCGACATGATCCACGTCCACAGCATTCAGTGGGATGAGGTAGCTATTGCCCTTAAGGAATTATGCAAAGTCAGAACCCTATATACCTGTCATTCGCTGATCACATTAGAAAAATTCCAATCTAAGTTTGCGAAGACGATGCAAGAGCGACAGCAACAGCTCTTACGGCACTGTGATGTCGTGGTTTCACCAAGTTTATGGCAAAAAGACCAAATTGATACGATGCATCTCACTTCTAAAAGCGTTGTCATTCCAAACGGCGTAACTTTATCGCCTATCGCACCGCTTGATGCAAATAAACGTGATCTCGTCTTTGTTGGGCGACTAGTTCGTCTGAAAGGGATCGAGGATCTCTTAGCCGCCCTTGCGACCTACCCGCAAAAACATCCTGTTTCACTTGATGTCTACGGACGTGGGGAAAATCATTACGAAGCCAAATTGCTGCGGATGGCCAATAATATACGCCCACATCGGGTGCATTTTAGAGGCTTCCTTGACCACGAGCGGATGACACAACGGATGCGTTCGTATGGGGCGCTCATCATGCCAAGCAAAAATGAGTCTTTTGGCCTGTCTGCTCTCGAAGCGATGGGCTCTGGCATTCCTGTGTGCGCTTCTCGGCAAGGTGGGCTTGCGGAATTCGTCGATCGCAGTGTTGCGGCCGTGATCGACCCCATTTCTCCAAAAACGATTCGCGAGAGTCTTGACGAACTGTTTCATGATAAAGAAAAAACAGCACAAAGACGAATGGCTGCCCATGAACGGGCAAAACAATATGCTTGGAACCTAATCGCAAAACGTTACGAAAAGTTGATGGAAGAAATAAGGTGAGTGTAATGGCGTCAAACTGTGCATGGTATCTTATCGATACTTGGAAAAATAAACCTCAAGGTCAGGTTTGGCGAGTAAAAGAACCTGGCGGAAAAGTAGGTTTTTTTAAATTTGCCTTCAAGGAACAATGGTATGACGCAGGCCCCATCGTAGGCAACGAATGGATAACCGCTACATTAGCGAAACGTACTGGATTTGATACGGCCGACTTAGATGTCGTCAGTATCCCGTATGGCAATACACTTCTTTCGGGCATTGTATCTATTCAAAAAGAGTTTTCTCCTATCGTATCATGGCGCAACTTAGATGCATCCGTGGCGCAACATCCTTATGAACACCTGCAAGATGCCGATAAGCTCTTTGGCGTGATCGCTTTTGATGCTTTTATCACCAACCTTGATCGTGGTTCAGGAAAAAACATTCTCTTTTATCGCCCCGACGACCAACATCGCTTCGCGTTCTATCTCATCGATCATGGGTACGCATTATATGGATGTGAGCGAAAATGGGCAATACATTCGCCGATGGATGCTTATTGGCATCACATTTGGAATTTTTATCACATTCCAAAAGGTTGGCAAATATTCGCGAGCAAACGTGTTTTACAACAGGCGATAGAGGCGATCCATTCACTCGATGAATATGCAATACGGCATATTGTACATGACGTACCTGATCCACTCTATACCAAAGCCATGCAAAAAGATACGATCGCCATGTTGTTGTACCGCCAAAAGCACCTTGCTCACATGCTTGATGAATGGTTGCGTTACCGAGGTGATAAAGAATGCCTCGTGTAACAAAAGGCCGTCTGCCAATTGGCAAATGGAAGAAATATCGTCTGTTATATCAAGATTCCGTCCTAAAATATCATCTACCTGAAACCGCAAGGTACCATCCTGCACAACTTTCTGTCTGGTTGCATCGCTTCCCTTGTATCGTGATTAAACCTGATACAGGAGAAGGCGGAGTCCATGTCGTTAAAGTATGTACGTTCGGAAACCGCTTGTTTGTCCATGATGGCAGAACCATTTGGTCAGTTCAGGCGTCCCCGTCTGCATACCGTCAATTACCACGATTTACACGTGATCAAGCGTGCGTTATCCAACAATATATTCCCTTGGTAACTGTGCACAATCGTCCTGTGGACATACGCGTGATCGTGCAACGAGCAGAGCATGGGCACTTTGAAGTGACCGGTACTTTTTGCAAGGCCGCCCCTGAAGGCACATTTGTAACGAATGTTAAGCAAGGTGGCACCATTGGTTCCATCGGCCCCTATCTCTTGCAACTTGCAGGAGGCGATAAAAAGCGTAAAACATCTCTTGAAAAATCATTAACGTCCCTATCTCTGCGCATTGGGACCACCTTGCAACGATCAAGCACGAATACCATTTATGGAATCGATTTTGGCCTTGATTCATCAGGTCACATTTGGATTATCGAAGTCAACACGAAACCCAGTCTGCTTATCCTGGATGATATTGATCACGAAATGTATCGGCGAGCCTCTCATCTTCGCGCATGGAACCGCTCCAAACTGCTCACGCTACAAGAGCAAGATGCCACCTGAGTGAAAGGATGTGTCGCATGGAAAAAGACGAACAAAAACTCGGCATTGACCCGCACAATATTCACCGCGCCAACACCTTACCGTCAGCGCTACGCGTGGATAAGACCAACAACGTCAATGCTGAGGCCATTCGTTCCCAACAGTCTCAAGACTTTGTCATTAATCCTGGTCGTCAAAAAAGATAGCCTTCTTACCACCCGAGCGACGAATTCGTATACACTTGTTTGTACACGGTTCGTCGTTCCACACGTGAAGGAATCACATTAGCACCTATTCCAGGTTCAGTGCTAACAGCAAAAAGGCCAGGTGATGAGAACACAACTTGAGGTTCAATAATGTCTTCCTCAAAGTAGCGCGCACTAGGTGCAATATCCCCTGGCAAACCCATCCCGTCCAAGGCGCTTATCGCGATATTGCAAAGCCTTCCAACGCCTGCCTCGAGCATACCGCCACACCATGTGGCAACACCTTCATTTTCAGCCAAAGCAACGATGTCGCGCGCATTGGACAGTCCACCAACACGTCCGATCTTCACATTAATCACTCGGCATGCACCAATTTGCATCGCTTTTCTTGCATCATCAATCGTACGAATGCTTTCATCCAGACAAATCGGTGTCGACATTTGTTGTTGTAATGTCGCATGATCAACGATGTCATCATAAGCGAGCGGTTGCTCGATCATCATCAAAGCAAACTCATCAAGTGCTTTGAGCCTGGACAGATCTTGTAATGTATAGGCACTATTGGCATCGGCCATGAGCAAAATATTCCCAAACTCTTTTCGAACCTGACGTATAACATCAACATCATAACCGGGTTTGATCTTGATTTTAATGCGGGCAAATCCCTGTGTCAGATAGCTTTCAATGCGGTGCAGTAAATCTCTTATCGTAGGTTCAATACCGATACTAATACCCGCTCGCACATGCGTTTTTGTGGCTCCCAACACTTTTGCAAGGCCCATATTTTGCTCTTTACAATAGGCATCCCAAAGCGCACCTTCAAGCGCCGCTTTAGCCATATAATGCCCGCGAAAAGGACGAAGCAAACGGGATACTTCATCTGGATGAGCAAACTCATGGTGTAAGACAAGGGGGATAAAAAAATCACGCAAAACATGCACGGCTGTCATCGTCGTTTCCTCGAGATATAGTGGTTCTGAAAAAGCGGTGCATTCCCCATACCCAGTAGTACCGTCTAGTGTCGTCACCGTAATGAACACAAACTCTTTCTCGGTTTCCTGACCATAACTGGTTATAAATGGATCTAGTAATGGCATCCGCAAAATACGTAATTCCACACTGCGCAATTTCAAGGTATAATGACTGGCAGACATATGATCACCTATTAGGAGTTGGTACCAAATGGGGCTTTACGATGTATCCATCATTGCCACCGGTTCAAAAGTACCGGATGCCATTTTGACAAATGCTGATCTGGAAGCCATGGTCGACACCAATGATGAATGGATTCGTACACGTACGGGTATTCGCGAAAGACGCCAATTGGGTAAAGATGAACCGGTAACCGACATTGCGATTGCAGCTGCCAAAAATGCTATTGATGCCGCTGGTATTGATCCGACTGAGATCGATCTGATCATTGCTGCTACTTTTACGACAGACTTGATGTTCCCTCCGCTTGGTTGCATGATCCAACGTGGCATTGGCGCAAAAAATGCGGTGGCCTTCGATACCAATGCCGTTTGCGCCGGGTTTTTGTATGCCATGATACAAGGTGCCCAATTTTTGCAAACCGGCGCTTACAAAACAGCGCTGATCGTTGCGGCGGAAGGCATTACCCGCTATATCGATTACACCGATCGAAATTCCTGTATCTTGTTTGGAGACGGTGCAGGAGCTGCCATCTTGCAGTCAACACCACGTGCAAAGGAGCTTGATCAGCCGCAAAAAGGGCTCATTGACTTTGACCTTGGATCCGATGGAAGCCGTGTGGACGTCGCGTTTTGCCCACGTCCCACGGCTCCTTCATCATGGCTTGACACACTTAGCAACCGAGAAGATGTCACCCCCTACATCTGGCAGGATGGCCGGGCCATGTTCAAAGCTGCGGTCAATGGTATGACTGACAGCATTAAGCGAGTCTTGAAAAGACAGCACATCGACGCAGCCGCTGTCGATCTGCTTGTGCCCCATCAGGCTAACTTGCGCATCATTGAAGCGATCGGCGAACGTGTCGGCATTTCGTCCGACAAAACCGCGCTATGCCTCGAAGAATACGGCAATACATCGGCTGCTGCTATGGCAATTGCGTTAGACAAGTGGTGGCGCTTAGGCAAGATCCATGACGGTGACCTCGTCGTATTCACCGCCTTTGCAGGTGGACTTATCTGGGGCTCTGCGCTATTTCGTATGTGATGATGAACCTGCCATTGAGCGTGATTGCACTTGATACATGGCAAACTTTAAGTAATCATTTTCGGCCATCCCGATCAATTGGGGATGGTCTTTTGCTGCACTACGATATTCGACCAATCGCAACACTTTATGTGCGTCCATGGCAGCCTCAGCGATCGTCTCTCTCCACATCTCCTGCGTAACATGGGAGGAACAGGAGGCCGTAACGAGAAACCCGTTATCTTTGATGATACGAAGAGCCCGCAAATTGATATCGCGATAACCTCGCAAGGCATTATCTATACTAGCGCGATTTTTTGCGAAAGCAGGTGGATCCAAAATCACTACATCGAATAACGTTCCCGCTTTCTCGTACTCACGTAAGAGATCAAACACGTTGGCGACGACAAACTCACAACCATTTTGAAGATCATTTAACATCGCATTGCGCCGTGCGGCTTCGATAGCCACTTCACTTTGGTCAACCATAATGACCTTGCCTGCACCAAAATGAGCAGCATGGATTCCAAATCCGCCCGTATGCGAAAAACAATCAAGCACTCGCGCACCAATTCTACCGTCTGTTGCACTGTGCGTCCGCTTTAAGGGAGCCTCGTCGGGATCAAAGCGTTGATCAGGACGCGGTTTTTCATCGGATGCAAAACGAACTAAAGGAGCGATCGCCATGCGATTATCCCTTTGATCGAAAAAGTGTCCCGTTTTCTGACCATGGACAATGTCGACTTCAAAGCGCAGTCCATTTTCAAGAATCGTGACCGTTTCATCACACGTTCCCCACAGGCAACCCACCTGTTCAGAAAGTCCCTCGCGTAGTCTTGTCGGAGCATCGCTACGTTCGTAGATGCCTTTCACCCCAAGGACATCCCGAATTGTCGCCACTATCCAGTCACGTCGCTGATCCATCGCACTACTTAAAATTTGCACGACAGCAACATCATTATATTTGTCCACAATGAGTCCAGGCAAACCATCCGCCTCACCATAGACCGCACGACAAGCACTCGTGTCCTTCAAGAATCTTTTACGGTACGCAAAAGCCATTGCTACACGAGAGCGAAACCACTTCGCATCGACCTTTTCCAAAGCG
>JAKACU010000011.1 GCA_021821185.1 Bacillota bacterium | reverse complement strand
TCTGAGCTTGGTCTGATGTTTGGCATTTTCATCACTCCGGATCACAATATATCGTTATTGTATCAATATATAGATATCTCATCAATCCGGTCGTTAATACGCCGACACCATCCAAACTTACATAATAAATAAGAGCCTTCGAACACCTCCCGGTGTTCAAAAGCTCTGTGTCTGGTGGAGAATAGGGGATTTGAACCCCTGACCCCTGCGCTGCCAGCGCAGTGCTCTACCACTGAGCTAATTCCCCATAATTATTTAACTAACGTATGCTCCGTTAAGCTATAGTCTGAAGCGAATCAGACAAAGGTTAGTATACCGGACCCATATCGAAAGTGCAAGTTTTGTACTACGTTTTTAGATAGGAAATATTTTGCATTAAATTTGTCGTGTTGGATATGCTACGAACTTAACCTGTACACATGGGAGGATCACAATGTTCTTAGCAACACTATCCAAATCGAACACCCTACAACTTACGGCGGCTCTTGTGGCATTTTCCCTGCTTGCCGCACCGACTTCCGGCATGGCACATGAGGGCTTTCGCCCGGCGTTTCACAAAGCCGAAAACGTCCCATTGCAAAGCACTATTCAAGTCCCGCAAGATGTCATGCAAAGAGCTACTAAAGCGGGCCGCGACGCGTACAACGCCGTATTGCAGCCCTATGCAAAGATTTCGCCCGAAGCTGCAAAACTTGTAGCACAAAAACAATTTCCAGGTACAACCGTTATGGACGTCGGATTGCACGCTGTACATAACAACCTTGTATACCTCGTTTTGCTGACAAAAGACAACACCCGATATTTGGTGATTGTAGATGCAGGAAACGAGAAAATCCTCAGTACGCGAGAAATGCCAATAAAAAGACATCTCCCACCACGCCATATTTGGTAGCACAAATAGCAAGCTGCCCACACAACATGGTGTAGGCAGCTTGCTCCATACCTTGCCATCGGAATCATTACAACACTTCTACTACTTGCGCTCCGATTTTTATGGGGCCCACGCCTCGCGGAAACTCCACAGATTCACGTTGTCTAGCGCCCAGCGCCTTCGTGATATAATCACAAGCAACATTCGGATCAATGCGATCGCCACACGTATAAACATCGATACTGGCATACCCGTGTTCAGGAAAACTATGAATCGTCAGATGAGATTCCGAGATAATAACGACCCCGCTCACACCCTGAGGCGCAAACTTGTGGAACGCTACTTCTCGGACTTCAGCGCCTGATTCAAGCGCCGCCGTCACCATGACGCGTTCGATTCTATCGAGATCGTTTAAAATATCTGCGTTACATTCCCATAACTCTGCAATTACATGACGTCCTGCTGTATCCATGTAAAACTCCCCCTTTGTTACACAAAATCCCATGCCCTCCCAAGCATGGCGGGACCTGCGCCATCCACCACGGGGGAAAGTTAGTCCTGTGAGGTCCTAACCCTTTAAGAGGATGCTGGTTCCTATTTTTTTGCATAAAAAAGTGTACTGCCAAACGTACGAATGTTAGTATAAGACCAGTGAGTTCAATTTGCAACCACTGAATCCTATAAATTCTTTGTTGCATCTGCACTTATTGTATCCATATTGGTGATAACTGGTGCGACCTTTACTTATTCGTTCATGATGGTACCACCGTGATATAATAAATTAGATTTCTACAACGCCAAGTCACAAGGATGGTGTCTCCATTGAATTCATTAAAGACATGGATGCTGATGGGTATTCTCACAATACTGTTAGTTGTGATCGGCGGTGTAATCGGCGGACGCGGCGGTGCGGCGATTGCTCTTATCATAGGTATCGTCATGAATGGCGCAAGCTACTTTTTTAGCGATCAAATCGCTATTTCTATGGTTGGAGCCAAGCCCGCTACAGAACAAGGTCATCCCGAACTATTTACGCTTGTTCGTCACTTGGCAACACGCGCCGGCTTACCTATGCCAAAACTCTACGTATCGCCATCAGATCAACCTAATGCATTTGCTACGGGGCGTAATCCTCAGCATGCAGCCATCGTAGTCAATCAAGGGTTAGTACGATTGTTGACGCAACGAGAATTGGCGGGTGTGCTAGCTCACGAAATGTCGCATATTCGTCACAGAGACATTTTAATAGCGTCTATGGCCGCAACTTTGGCTGGTGCTATTACATGGATAGCACAGATGTTGCAATGGGGTATGTTTTGGGGCGAAGTAGGCAATGGCAATCGTCGTGATCAAAACTGGATTGCTGATATCGCTTTGATGATTCTTGCCCCCATTGCGGCGACGATGATTCAGTTAGCGATCTCCAGGAGCCGTGAGTATAAAGCGGATGCCGGGGCTGCTCACTTAACGCTCGATCCCGACGGGCTTGCGGATGCCTTAGCAAAGCTTGATCATGCACCCCGATTTGGAACAACGCGTGATCGATCAGGTCGCCAAGAGCCAACAGCTGCGGCGGCTATGGCTCATATGTACATTGTCAGTCCCTTACGCGGACAGCAACTTGCCGGATTGTTCAGTACACATCCAGCAACGGAAGAACGCATTCGTCGTTTGCGGCTCATGAGAATCGGATAAAGCAATCTCGCTACAAGAAAGGCCCGCTCCTATGGCGGGCCTTTCTTGTGTTTTTTAACCGTGACGGCTTAGTAAGCGATGTTGGTGCGGTCCGCTTGCATAACAGCATTAACTCCGCTATACCCATACCCTTGTGTTCCTTGCGGATTTTGCATCCCTTGCATCATCGATCCATCTTGACTCGCATAGCGATCAGCGCTCATGACAGATTGGACTGCACTCGGGTTAACCTGCGACGTGTAATTAACACTTTGCGATGCCGAGTAGCTCGGCGTTTGCGTATTGTAATTGTGGTAGCTCGGCATTGATTCTTGCTGATCCACATAGCGATCAGCTGCCATCACATTATTTACTGCACCAGATGAATATCCTCCTTGATAGCCTCCTGCATAAGATCCGTAGGACCCATAAGAAGGAGTATATTGATTCATTCCAGGCGAAGTAGTCGACGCCTGTGAAGCATACGCATAATTAGAGGTACTTTGTACTTGCTGCGATACCATCTGCAGCTCTTGTAAGGTTTGCTGGCACAGATTCATGGCCCTTTGTATACTTTGTTGAACTTGTTGTTGCATGTCATCGCCTCCGCAAAGTTGTAGTGAAACCGACCATAGTTTCTCCGTGAACAACCTCGGTATGCACCGTTAAAAGCTGGATGTGTAAATATCTTAGGTTCCATACACACTAGAAGCATTCGCAATGTGTGGGGTGAATGCTTCTATCATGAATTACGCCATGGTTGCTATTACTTTGCTCGCGATGACTGCAACTTCACCGTTACCGACCAAGCCTGTCCAAGCTCCCATTCCCGCATGGTACACACAGGCGGCTAATCATTATCATGTACCATGGTCACTTTTAGTTGCCCTAGATACGTACGGGGGAACAACCAAGCCACCTACAGGCATCACGCGCCCTAAGCATATGCCATCCGAAAGGATTGGTTTTCGTTTTACACCTTTCGAATGGCAAGGTCTCTTAAATCCAGTCATGGATGATAAAAACCCTGCGCGCATTGCACTTTTTGAAGGTCGCGGTCTTGATGGAGATCACGATAGAAATGCGGATCAGGATAATCCTTATGATCGTAGTGCCGCTATGGCCAATTGGCTTCGTCAAGGTGGTAGCACGGAGCAAGAACAATCGAATGTGTTATGGAATCATTTTAACAACACGCTTGCCGTGGAACGCATTTTAGCGCTGTCACACGTTTACGCAAAATTTGCTTCATCACAATTAACAGATCGTTGCTTTCCCGTACACAAGAAGTACAGTTATTCATTTCGCGATACATGGGGCGAAGGGCGCAATTTTGGAGGACGTAGGATCCACGAGGGCACTGATATTTTCGCAGGCTATGGAACGCCAGTTCTTAGTACTTGTTATGGCTATGTTGAATTGATCGGATGGAATCGTTTAGGAGGATGGCGTGTGGGGTTACGATCAGCCGATAATATGTATTTTTATTACGCGCATTTGTCATCGTACGCCAAAGGCATCAAACAAGGCGTGATTGTACGACCTGGTCAAGTTATCGGTTATGTGGGAAGCAGTGGCTATGGAAGGCCCGGAACATCTGGCAAGTTTCCTCCCCATCTGCATTTTGGAATCTATCGTGATACAGGAACGCAAGAGTGGGCTTTTGATCCTTACCCATCGTTGCGCCGTTGGGAGAAAAAACCGCAGATTATCTTATACCCAGCACGAAATAAAGCTACGCCCGGCCGCTGAGTTATCCAAAGCGGCCTGTCACATAATCTTCTGTGCGTTTATCCTTTGGTGTCGTGAATAGGTGTGTTGTTTTTCCATATTCGATCATTTCACCACTAAGAAAAAAAGCTGTCTTATCAGCTACTCGTGCCGCTTGCTGAAGGTTATGTGTCACGATCAAAATCGTATAGTGGGTCTTCAAATCCTCAATAAGTTCCTCGATTTGCAGTGTCGCCATCGGGCTTAACGTCGATGCAGGTTCGTCAAGTAGCAAAACCGATGGATCTACGGCTAGAACGCGTGCAATACAAAGTTGTTGTTGCTGTGCCGTAGACAAAAGGACGGCAGGCATTTGCAAGCGATCTTTCACTTCATCCCAGAGCATGGCAGAACGCAACGATCGTTCGACGCGATCGGCTATGCTCGAACGGTTGCGCAATCCCTGAAGGCGCAGACCGGCCGCCACGTTCGAGAATATGGTCATGGTCGGAAATGGGTTAGGTCGGTGAAATACCATACCGATTTTTCTGCGCGTCTCTTCTGCCGTCATATGGTATACGTTTTGTTCCCCTAAAAAGATGTCACCTGTCATACGCGCATCAGGTATCGCTTCAAGCAATCGATTGAGACACCGTACAAACGTAGATTTTCCGCAACCCGGTGGGCCAATGATTGCCGTCACTTCATTAGGTCTGATCTCAAGAGTTACGCCACGCAACACTTTGGTTTGTCCATAATACGCAGAAACATCATGAGCTGCCACAACATCTGCCACAAGCCTAGCCTTCTTTCAATGAACTACCCTGCGACTGATCTGCTTTGAGACAAGCAGCAGGATGGACACAAAAACCAACAACAACAAAGATCTTCCCCACGCTTCAAGAATCCAACCTTTCATTGGCCCCTTTGCAAAAGTAAAGGCGGCCAAAGGCAACGACACCGCGTGGTCGCCAAACGATGTGAATATAAGCGGCGCCGTTTCACCCATGACACGGGCGAGGCCGTGCAACCACTGTCGCATCAAAAAACGAAAACAACTAGGTACCAAGACGTAAAAAATCAGTTGCCATTTGGTCGCACCAATGGCAAGTGCTCCTTCACGAATTATGGAAGGTACATTGTGAAAGATCTGCTCTGTGTCGCGAATAAGGCGCGGCATAAGCACAAACGATAACGCAATGGAGCTGTATATCATCGACCAATCATCCATGTGCGTGGTTATCATACTAAACACGAATAATCCACCTATGACGGCAGGAAGATCAGCCATCGTAGTCACCAAGCCACGCAAAATGCGCATGAAGCGATGGTTAGGGTATTCCGCCAAATACACGCCGACCATAAGCCCGACCGGGATAGACACAGCGGCTGTCAACAAAGTTATGATGATCGTCCCTGCTATGGCATGAATAAGGTTACCACCAAATGATGAAGCGCTTACTTGATCAAGTACAGCCGGTGATAGCCCTTGCAACCCGCGAACAACCACTTCCACCACCATGCTGATCACAGGAAGCACAGCAACGATACCCAAAAAAAACCACAAAAAAAGCCAAAGCTTGCTTTTTATTTGACGGAACTTTGGTTGCACTTTCATAAAGGCACCCTCCGTCCGCGCTTCGCTGATCGAACCAATAGCCGTCCACCTATCGAAGTCAAAATAGCCACCAGGCAAAGTAGCAACGCAACTTCATACAGTGATGATGTTACAAGCGCATTGGTTCGCAAACCAAAATCATTCACCAACACGCCAGTCAAGGTTTGCCCTTTAGGACCCAATACCATCACAATCACAATCGTCTCACCGATGGCTCTTGTCAAGCCAAGTACAGCACTACCTAAGATACCTTGCCGAGCATAAGGTAAGACAACCATGTGAATCATTTCTTCTTTCGTTGCACCAATCGCTAATGCACCTTGTTTTAATTCGTCCGGGACATCGTTCATAATCTTTCGCACCGTACTGACAATCGTCGGTAGAACCATGAGAGCAAGCACGACACCTGCCGCATAAATTCCAACTCCAAGGTGCAAAAAAGATAACATTGAAAGTCCCCATAACCCGTAGATAACACTTGGTATGGCCGATAAACCATCGACAAACAACAACATTGGACGATTAAACCATGGCCAATCATACTGAGATAAAACGATAGCTAACGCCACACCGGTGATGGTAGCTAAAATGACGGCAAGTAAGGAAGTCGCAAATGTTCCATAAATCAGTGGTAACACCCCATACTGACCGTGTACAGGGTTCCAGTGGCTTGAGTTCAATTTAAGTAGACCAATGTTGCGCAACGCTGGTTGCGATCCAACTGCAAATTTATAAATGAGGAGAAAAAAAACACAAATCATAAATACCGCTGCAAAGAACAAGATGCCTTCCAAAAGGCGATCGCCTAAAGACCTATGTTGACGCCTTTTTTTCATCTTGCTCACCTAACTTCGCCAAGAATACACCCTGTCCTTTGTTATAACGCATTTTGGCGGTTTTGTTAAGAATGGGTGAGAAAACTTCTCACCCACCGACAAGATTAGACATCTGTCCCATAGCTTGAATCATGTTGAGGATGTTGGAATTTACCCATCATAGCTTGCTTCGTTAAATCAAAATTCTCTTCATCGTCTTTCGTGGCAGCTTTGGCTACACCAGGGTCACCAGGTTCAACCCACTCATCCCCAGCCATAATGGAAGGATCGATGGCCGTTGACCAATGGTCTAGAGGTGTCTCCCTCCATACAGCATCTTTTTCTGTCACTTAGCATCATTCCCTTCTTGAAAAGGTCTACTGCGTTAACCTGTCCCATAAACTTGTTGCATGATTCTCTTAGGAGGCGTGCACATGGCCGATTATAGGTATGCTCGCGTAACAGGCTGGTTATATTTTGCGCTTGGCGTATTAGGACTATTTACAGATCACTTATGGCATATGTTTCACGTTGGTGGCAACATGATGTACATGCATTTCATCATAGGCATCATTGGAATAACCGCAGCTCGTTACGGATCCATTCGCCAAACGCGCTTGTATGCGATCACAGTCGGCCTTCTCCTGCTTACTTGGGGAGCTGTTGGCACGCTTTCTCCTGCGTGGTTAGATCCTTATCCCTTACCCCTTGAAAATGCACTACACGTCATTACAGGTATATGGGGATTTTATGGAATCGGCAACAGTATGATGAACTGGGTGCGTAAAAAATCATTATCTCGCACACACTAAAGCCCGAATTGATATAAGGGGGGTGTGTACATGAAGATCCGTGAATTCATGACTAAAAACGTCATCACGTGTTCTCCGGATACGACATGCTTTGAAGCCGCCAAAGACATGAAGTCGCATGATATCGGTTCCATGCCTGTGGTGCAAAACAATAAACTTACTGGTGTCATCACCGATCGCGACATTGTGATCCGATGCATTGCCGCTAATGAAGATCCCAAAACGACAACCGTGACAACCTGCATGTCTAAGAGTCCAGTCACCTGTAGTCCAGAAACTGATGCACACGAGGCAGCCAGACTCATGGCATCAGAACAAGTCAGACGCTTACCCGTCGTAGAAAATGGTAGCTTGATAGGTATGGTGGCTCTTGGCGACCTAGCCGTCATCGATATCCACATTGACGAAGCAGGGGATGCCCTGAGTGATATTTCAGAACAAACGCACATTCATTAACGTTCCGGCGAGAGACGTAAAACGGCTTGACCATCCACCGGTCAAGCCGTTTTCATGAGATGGGCGGGAGACAGATTTATACAATAAAAGAACCCCCGCTAGGCGAGGGTTCCAAACTGGAGAACTTATTGAGAACGACCAGCAAGTTGCTGTTCAGCAAGCGCAACCAATTTGCGAGTGATGTGGCCACCAATTGATCCAGTGTCCCGCGTTGTCATCGTTCCCCAATAACCATCTTGAGGGGGTTGAATACCTAATTCGCCAGCTACCTCATACTTCAATTGATCCAGAGCCCGACCTGCGCCTTTCACTAATAGCGTGTTGGATTTTTGTCCTTGTGCCACGCTGACCACCTCCTTCGTGCTAGTATTGTGCCCGCCACGAAGGAGTCTACTCTTGTAACTTTTTGGATTTAGCGATCCTGCAATGGCACGTAAGCCCGACGACGAATCCCGACATACTCTGCGCGGGGACGAATCAAACGATTGTTGCGATACTGTTCAAGCACGTGCGCAGTCCATCCAGAGATACGGCTAACCGCGAATACGGGAGTAAATAAGTGAATTGGAATTCCCATCTTGTAATACGTCGATGCTGAGTAAAAATCTACATTGGGGTTCAAATGTTTTTGTTCTTTAACTACGCGTTCGATGATCTGAGACATCTCATAGTACTTGGTATCATTTGCGCGTTCGCCCATTTCTTTGGACATTTGGCGCAGGTGCGTAGCACGCGGATCTTCCGTATGATAAACGCGATGACCAAAACCCATGATACGACGCTTGTCTTTAAGCGCTTGTGTGATCCATTCTTCTGCTGTACCCACATCGTCAATCTCTTTGAGCATCAGCATGACTTGTTCATTAGCCCCGCCATGCAACGGTCCTTTTAATGTACCCACAGCTGATGTGATCGCTGAATACATGTCTGACAGTGTGGCTGCGGTCACGCGTGAAGAGAATGTGGATGCATTAAGTTCATGATCAGCATGCAAAATTAAAGCGATTTCAAAAGCCCTTGTATTATAGTCGCTAGGGATTTTCCCATCCAACATATAAAGAAAATTTCCGGCATAACTCAAGCTCTGATTAGGTTGTACCGCTTCTTGTCCATTTTTATAGTGTTCAATGGCGGTGACCATGGTTGGAAATTTGGCAACAAGGCGAATAGCTTTTCTCACGCTGGCTTCATAAGAAGAATCTGTATTTTCAGGATCAAAGAGGCCCGAAACTGAAACCAATGTACGAAGCATTTCCATGACATTACCGTTTTTAGGCAACGTATGTAAGGTAGTAACAACTTCAGAACTAAGTCCCCGCTCTGCCACGAGTTCAGCTTGAAAATCTGTCAATTGCTGTTGTGTGGGCAGTTCACCATGCCATAATAAGTAAATGACTTCTTCAAAGGAGCAGCCCCCGCTTACTAAATCGTGAATATCATATCCACGATAGACGAGTCTGCCTTCCTCACCGTCAATGAAACAAATTTCGGATGAAAGGGCAACTACATCCTCGAGACCTTCCAAAAATTGTGCATCGCGTTCCTTCACATACTTCCCTCCAGACTTCCTTCAAAATGAACAGTGTCTTTTTTACCATTTCATTATACTCCAACTGGCAAAATTCACAACCAAATCAAGTAGTTCGTCTGGATGGGTGTGCCACTAGTCCATGATGAAATGGCTCATTTTATACCATGATCGATAGCATAAATCGCAGCTTGCGTACGATCGTGTAAGCTCAATTTTGACAATATATTACTCACATGTGTTTTCACTGTCTTTGTGCCAATAAAGAGTATATCAGCTATTTCCTGATTGGAAAGCCCTTTAGCAAGTAGGCCTAAAACATCCAACTCACGTTGCGTCAAATCTTGCAGAACAGCCCTTTGCTGGATACCATTTGCCATGGATTGCATGAGTTCAGCATCAAACATGGTCTTTCCTGCTACGACGTCGCGAATAGCCTTAGCTATGGCTTGCGCATCCGTGGTTTTTACAAGATATCCCACGGCTCCGGATTCAAGAGCTGGAAGCACATGAGCCGGATCTAAAAAGCTGGTTAACACGATCACTTTTGCCTGTGCATCGATTTCTTTGATCTGCCGCAAGGCAGTTACACCATCAACCGGCTCCATCTGTAAATCGAGTAACACAATGTCAGGTTTTTGTTGACGGTACCGTTCTACCGCTTCTTGCCCATCTTTGGCTTCACCTATAACCAGAAAATCTTCTTGTAAGCCAAGATAGACTTGTAGACCTCTGCGTACAATCTCATGATCATCCACGAGTAGGATTCGAATCATCTTTAGACACCCCTACATGATCTTCCGTCTATTTTCGTCTTCGAGGAATAATGACCAGTACTTCAGTCCCACCATACGCTGGAGTTTGCCACATACAGTGCCCCCCTACTTCCATCGCCCGCTCGCGCATCGCGTCAAATCCCACAGACATTACCCCTATTTTGGTCTCATCCAATCCAATGCCGTTATCGGTCACCGATAGGACTGTTCGTTCCATTTCACGATCAAGTCGCACAGAAATCGACGTAGCTTTGGCATGACGCATCGCATTGATGAGAGCCTGCTGTGCAATAAGAAACAACGCTTGGTCCACACTTTCCTGCGTCTCGTCTTGCTGGCTCGGAGAAACTTGTACGGTTACATCTATCGAGAGGCGCCCTGATAATTCTTGACTCAATTGCCGCAAAGCGTCTTCAAGTGAACGTTCTTGTAATTCAACAGGACGCAATTCTAGCAACATACCACGCAGATTTCTTTGAATTTTTGAAATCAGTGCATCGAGCTCTGCAATTCGATCGTCACCCTGCAGCAGCGTTGTTTTTTGAGACTGTAACATCAGTGCGCGTGACATTAATGATAACCCGAACAAATCCTGACTGACGCGATCGTGCAATTCACGACTTAGCCTTGCTCTTTCCTCTTTCGCCGCCTCTAGTACGGTAACTTTTTGCAATAGCACCGCTTGATCCTGAACTTGACTCGCCAACTTATACATGTTGGAGGCCGTCGTAGCGAGATCATCATGACCCTTGATTGCTGTTTCTGTACCTACTCTTCCAGCAAGATACATCGCGCTTACATCAGCTAACGTGGCTAAACCATGTCGTAACTCACGATAAGCCCACAAAATAATCACGAGTGATAGAGCACCTGATAGTATGAACACCGCCATAGCAATGGCCGTGACAGTCACAGGTTTTGCAATCGTTAGTGAATATCCTGTCACTGACGAAACCCACGTCGTCATGCGATCATCCACTGTGGACTGTGTAAACCAAAGCATTTGGATAATGGATAATAACGCACTGAACACGCCGATTAGAACGCTAACAAAGATCATTCGATCTTTCATGCCTAATTGGCCCTCGTCACACGGATTTCACCAAAGCGCAATCGTATACGGATCTTAACTTTGCTTGCAGATGTCGCATATCCATCGTCAACGTACGCTAATTGATTGGTACCTAAACCACTGACATGACGGTCAAATAACCGAACTTCCCCTCCTGTCACCTCGGTCGCAGCATCGATAGCCATGCCTGCTGGCACCTGAATGCGGACTTCGCCAAAACCGCCTATGATTTCGATGGGTGTTTCTCCATCGGATAACGTTGCTGTGGCAAGGTTGATTCGAACTGATCCAGCAATGTTATCGATGTACAATGGCTCAAGATGCCAAGGTTCATCACCTAGCCGAGTCTCGCCCACGCGCCTCGATTTTAGTTTTTTTTTATCCATCTCAAAATGATGGTAATGGCGAAAACGAAATGATCGAGGCGAAATGATTGAAAATCCAATATAAAGCACGAGAACGGCGAAGATGAGAGAGATAGGATGGACTAGGACAAAGCCAAACAAACCAAAATTATGCAACAAGAGAAGAAGTCCAATAACGACCAGGACGATTGGAAAAAAGATACTGTGCCTGCCATGCGCAACATGGCTGATCAACATCTCAACACCCCACAAAATGAGCAGAGCAGGCCACAATAAGTTAAAATAGTACCCGATGGAAAAATGCAACAGGCCTAGAGCTGACAATAAAATCAACGCTCCATAGACAATGAGGACGATTCCTAGTGTTTTTTTCACGGTAATCTGCTCCCTTCTCCCTTACCTAAAAGAATGATTTCAGTCTATCGTACGAAATTCGTCTTGACTACGGTCTTGCGTATCAAGTACTATCCGCCTTAAGGTGGAGATCAACTTTATGCGATATAATGGAAAACAACTCTAAGATGGACAAGGGGGACACGCATGCATCAGTATTGGTTTTATATTGGCTCCTTCCCTGTGCGAGCCTACAGTACCTTATTTCTTTTGGCGTTTTTATTGGGACTCGGTGTCACAGTCTACTTGGCAAAAATCGAAGGAAAACGGTACTTAGTCGAACATTTGCTAAATCTTGCTCCGCTCCTTTTTATCGGAGGGCTGGTTGGATCCCGTTTTTGGCAGGTTTTTTTCTTTGATTGGAGCTATTACAGCCAACATCCTGGACAAATCATCGCTATCTGGAACGGTGGATTGTCCATTCAAGGTGGTATCGTCGGAAGCCTCATCACAGGCTATATCTACATACGACGTAAAAAACTAAGTTTTCTTGAATTGATTGATGTCTGTGCCCCAGGCATCATTCTCGGTCAAAGTATCGGTCGTGACGCCAATTTGATGAACGGTGACGCCTTCGGCTCCCCAACGGGTAGCAATTTTGGCCTTCTTTACCCGCAAGGAACGCTTGCTCGTGCTACCTATGGCGATCACCCACTTTGGCCCGCGGAAGTGTGGGAAGGTCAAGGAGATATACTCATCTTCGCTCTGCTGCTTATCCTCAAGCAAAGGCGATGGCCACCTGGCTGGATTTTTTTGTTTCAGACAGCACTCTATAATGTGGAACGCTTCTTACTCGAAATGTTACGTGGAGATAGCCCCAGATTTTTGTTTCACTGGGATGCCGCGCAATGGACAAGCGCTCCTGTTGTCATCCTTTGCCTGATTTTGTTTGTTGTACTGTATTATTACGACAAAAAAACAAAAGAGGCACAGGCCCCTGTCTAAGGGTACTGTGCCTCTTCTTTTGCTTAGGAAAGTGCAAACTGTAACGCTTGGTCCAAATCCGCAATCAAATCATCGACGTTTTCGATGCCAACCGATAAACGTATCAATTCTGGCGACACGCCAGATGCCAGACGATCTTCCTCGGAAAGTTGTTGGTGCGTCGTACTGGCAGGATGAATCACAAGTGATTTGGCATCACCGACATTGGCAAGATGCGAAAATACCTTGAGATGGTCGATAAAGCGGGCGCCTTCCGCCACGCCGCCTTTAATACCAAATGTAAAGATCGCTCCTGCTCCTAGAGGGAGGTACTTTTGAGCAAGACCATAATAAGGACTTGACTCAAGGCCAGGATAATTGACCCATTCCACGTTAGGATTGCTTTTAAGCCACTTAGCAACCGCTAAAGCGTTGCTTGTATGCCGCTCCATGCGCAAATGTAACGTCTCTAAACCTAAGACCATCAACCAACTGTTAAACGGTGAAATTGCAGCCCCCAAGTCACGCAGTAATTGCACACGTGCCTTAACGATATACGCCGCATTTCCAAACGTTTCTGTATACGATATGCCATGATAGCTGGGATCTGGTTCAACCAGACCTGGAAAGTTTCCGTTCGTCCAATCAAACGTACCGCCATCAACAATCACACCACCAATGGCTGTACCATGCCCACCAATGAACTTGGTTGCGGAGTGTATAACAATATCAGCCCCAAACTCAAATGGACGGCAAAGATATGGTGTGGCAAACGTATTATCCACGATTAACGGTACACCGGCTTGATGGGCAAGCGCCGCGATGTGTTCAAGATCTGCTACATCAATACGTGGGTTGCCGATTGTTTCAACGTAAAATGCTCTTGTCTTTGGTGTGACTGCCCGTGCAAAATCCTCAGGATCATCAGGATTAACGAATTTTACATTAATGCCCAGACGACGCAACGTTACATTAAATAAATTATAGGTGCCACCGTACAAGTTTGTGGAGGAAATGATTTCATCGCCAGAAGTAGCAATGTTAAGCAGAGATAGAGTAATGGCAGACTGTCCTGAAGAGAGTGCAAGTGCACCGACTCCACCTTCAAGATCGGCTATACGTTGTTCAAAAACATCTTGCGTAGGATTCATGATACGCGTGTAAATATTACCAGCTTCTTTTAAAGCAAAAAGATTAGCCGCATGCTCAGTGTCGCGAAAAACATAGGAAGACGTTTGATAAATCGGTACAGCACGCGAGCCAGTCGCAGGATCTGGTTGTTGTCCTGCATGTACTGCCCTAGTTGCAAATCCTGGTTTCTTTTCGGTCACAATATCCTCTCCTCATTGTCAAATAAAAAAACCCCTTCGAGGAGAAGCGGCTGTAATCCAGACGTTCTCTCTCATCTTTCAGGCAATGCCTGCTGGATTTAGCACCTCTCATGGATAAAAAACCATGTTGGTTGCCGGGCTTCGTCGGGCCAGTCCCTCCGCCACTCTCGATAAGAGTTTTCCTATATGATTTTATGTCTTTACTCTAGCGGAAACGTCACTTGATTGTCAAGTAGTCAATTTTCGTCACGAAATGATGATACAGCGATGATGTGGACAAACTAAGCATAGAAAATTCGCGAGGTGAGACTACATTGCGCAATACGGCGAGGCAGGAATGCATTTGCGTAACAATTCTAGTGATTCGCCACGACGTGAGCTTATGGTCAAAACCGCAACTATTTGGTAGTTTTTGTATCAAAACAATACGTGAGGGGCAAATGTTGCATCTCTTGTCAAGAACTAATCGACACTGGTGCCGCGTTGCGACCGTTGACGGTTTTGCTGGTTACGTACTATCCCATCGTTATTATGTGAGAGCTGGTCATCGGTTTATGAAAAAACGTTATCTGGAGCAAGCGCAATGAAATTGCTGTTTTTAGGAACTGGTGCAGGAACACCGTCACGAACCAGAAATGTATCTGCTTTACTCTTACAATTTGATCAGGGAAAAGAAACTTGGTTATTTGATTGCGGAGAGGGTACCCAACAACAACTCTTGCGTGGTGGAATGGCTTTACAGCACATCTCACATATTTTCATCACGCATTTGCATGGTGATCACATCTATGGATTACCCGGTCTGCTGGCCACCAGATCATTATCCGGCGGTCAAACACCATTACACTTGTTTGGACCTTCAAGGATTGTCGACTATCTTGAACGCACGTTAAAAATCACGCAGACTCATCTGCGTTACGATCTCATTATCGAAGAAGTTCAAAATAACGGTCAATTTCCGTCCAGAATCTATGATCAACATGGTTTTTTTACCTTGTATCCACGATCTCATCGCCCCCTTTTATGTCAGGCATATCATCTTAACCATACGCTGGAAAGTTTAGTTTACATAATGTACGAAACCGACTTACAAGGAAAATTCCACCCAGAACGAGCGCAAACTTTCGATATTCCGCCTGGCCCGCTATATGCATCCTTAAAAAAAGGGGAGCAAATCACGTTACCTGATGGACGCATCGTAGACGGTCGCGACATGACTGATGCACCTATCCTTGGTAAGAAATTTGCCATTTTTGGTGATTCACGCCCCTTGGATGACACACCGCCGTTTCTGTGTCATCTTGACCTCATCGTGCACGAAGCGACTTTTTCACAAGAGCAACAAGAGCTCGCTAGGCCAAGCGGCCATAGTACAGCAGCCGAGGCAGCTTACATGGCACGTTCTTTACACGCGTCACGCCTCATTTTGACGCACCTAAGTGCACGCTACGCCAATCAAGAAGAATTCCTTTTGCAAGAAGCCAAATCCATCTTCCCCCAAGTCATGCTGGCTCACGATTTTTCGGAATTTGTGGTATAGTAGAGTTACAGGTTTCAATTATGATTTTAAGGAAGTGTCTTGTTGCTAAGGACGATTTGCAAAGGCAAAATTCATCGCGCCACCGTTACCGAAGCTCGACTGGACTATGTAGGCAGCATCACGGTCGATCGCGCCCTGATGGATGCGGCCGATATCAGACCGTATGAGCTGGTACAAGTCACTAATGTTGCCAACGCCACGTTGTGGCGCACTTATGCTATTCCAGCTGAAGCAGGCTCAGGGACCATCTGTCTAAACGGTCCACCGGCACGTTTATTTCAACCAACAGATCTCGTCATTATTTTATCACTGTGTGAAATGACGGATGAAGAGTATGAAAAAACGACTTCTCATATCGTACATGTCGATCAAAGCAATCGAATTACGCGCATTGAGTCTCACAAACTAAGTGAATTATAAAAGAAATCGGAGGGATTACCCTCCGATTTCTTTTATGCATCCCCCTGATGGCCCTGCGCAACTACATCTCTCTATCTGCGCTAACAAAATCATCCCTATGCAAGCGCTTCCAAGTTATTATACGAATTATGCTTGATATTGGCAAGCAGGTGTTTATTTTGTCGATTCATAGTATAGTAGATTCGTTCAAGAATGATCGTGAAAAGGAGGTAGTCAAGTGATCGGAGGACATACCATTCGGTATCTTATTATTGCCGTCATTGTTATAGTAGGCATCGTCTACTTTGTGATGCGTGGACGTAAAAAATAATCGCGTTTTACAAATACGTACAATGGGCGCCACATGGCGCCCATATAACCACCTTCTATCGTGGTAATGCAAAGTTCCTTATGGCCGCACGAACCTTGCCGGAATCTGCCGGTGCAATCTCTTTGACTCGTTCCACACGAATCATAACCTCACCCATGCGATTGGTTATACCCATTTTAAACTCATCAATGTCCTGTGCCTTTAGCCCTTCATGATCTACGAGCCGCAATACAACATCATTTGGTGTTTGTTGAATTACTTGAAACTGTTTGATCGAAAGAAGGGTTCGCGCGACATTGGTAAAATATTGCCCGTTAATAAACGAACCGTCAAGAGCAAGAAAAGTGTCGTTCTCTCGTCCTTCGATGCTTTCCAGAACAGGCAATGTAATCTCGCACGAAGCCGGATCACTTGCCATCACAACAACATCGCCCAATTGATACCGCAACCGAGGCATCACATAATTATGCAGATCGCTGACGAGCAACAACCCTTTTTGCCCCGGCGCGACAGGCTGTAGAGTTTTTATATCGACGGCCTCATAAACAGCATTTTCAACCGTTAAATGCAGATGCCCCTGTGAGCATTCATAACCGATAATACCACCATCGCGGGCGCCATACTCATTGATAACAGGGCATGCAAAGGCCTGTTCAATCAATTCTCGTTGATAAGGATAAAGCGTCTCTGCCGTATTGACGACTGCCTTTATGGGAATGGACAACTTGATTTTCTGTTCTAACATGAAGCTTGCAAATAACGCCAGTGCAGTTGCCCATCCATAGATATAAACAGGGCGAAAAGATTCAATAGTCTTTACATATTCCAGGAGTTGTTCTTTGCGTAAGTTAAAAGCTGGAATTACGATACGATTTTTCAAAAAACGTTCCTTCATTCGCTGCTTTCTTTGCGCTTGTTGGGAAAGTTCGATTGGAGAGCCCCAAATCATAACACACGGATCACCTACACGAATGTTAGACCAAGATAGTCCACGATAACGTGCAGCCTCATAGTATTCCACCGTATGCCTGTCCATGTAAAAAGTTAATGGCTTACCTGTGGATCCGCCGGTTCGGTTAAGAATACACTGGCTTCTGTCAGCTGCTTCAGAGAAATATTTTTCGGTATCTTCACGAAAAACATCCTTCGACAAAACAGGAAACCGCGTCAAAGCTGAAAGCGGATCCTGTTCGATCAATGGCATCATTGAAGCAAAATCACGATAAGCGGGAACAGACGTGACAGCGTGTTGTAAAAGATGTCGTAACCGATCCTTTTGTAACTTTTTAAGTGCATCCCATGAAAGGGACTCTGATTTTTTTAACTCCAAAAGATTTTGCCGAATATGGTTACCTTTTGCTTTTTCCATTAGCGGAAACGCAAGATGTCGAATCATGGAACCTATTAAATCCACTGTGCGTCCTTCCCTCTTATCCTATCGTCAGCCATGAAAGGAAATAGCTCTCTGGCCGTAATGCGCTAGTAAATCCTGTGACAATAATTGTCCTCCTAAGATATGACCACGACTGTTGGGATGCCAACCATCTGCCATATAAGGCACGTAGGTCTGATGATGTGCCACGAGGTATGCTTTCATTTGATCAAATACGTTGCAAACTACAACATTAGAACTATGGAAGGAACGAGCAATTTCCATTTCCCGGTTTAGGTATGCGGCTTCTTGTACTCGATATTGCGTGTAAGATGCTCGAGTTACAGGAGGGGTTACTACAATGACAACAGCATGATGTGACAACGCCAAGGCAATTTGATCATGAATAGCTTTGTCATATTGCGGCATCGGCGTTTTCGCATTGGCGTCATCGAGGCCACCCCATGACAAAACCACCACTTGTGGGTGCACTGTTTTGAGCCAACCGCTGTATTGTGCCGTAATCTTAGTAGATGTGTCACCAGCTTTTGCCTTGCGTATCACCGTATACGCATGATCCGTTTGTGCAGATAATGTAGCAAAACCACGCGCCAGATAACCGCCTTCCGTATCCACCCAACCCTCTGCGACGGATGATCCAACGGTCATGACGCGAATCGGAGCATAAGGCGCATGCCTTTTGTTACTTTGCTGACTAGCGTTTGGCATAAGCCTTGCGAGTCCACCTGTCGTAAAAATCACGACAAAAGACAACACAAATAGGATTAGCGATGTAAATCGAATATTTTTAGACATCGTAGATTCCCCTTGTTTAGACTGATCCCAAACACATCGTGTTTTCAGCCAGTACTTGTTGTTTTAGACGAGTTCGTTGAATTTTACCTGTTGGTCCAACTGGAATTTCATCGATCATATGATATTCAGACGGGCACTTGTACGCTGAAATGGTCTGCTTGCATTTATCCTTCAAGCGTTCGACTAGGGCGTTCACTTCCATGGATACAAAACTCCTAGGCACAATGTATGCCGCAACCCTTTCGCCATACATTTCATCAGGTAAGCCAATGACCGCAACAGATTGCACCATGTCATCCTGCCCAATCACTTCCTCCACTTCACGAGGCGTGATCTTTTGACCTGCGCGATTGATCATCTCCTTACTGCGCCCTGTAATAAAGACGTATCCCTCATCATCCGTATAACCAATATCGCCTGTATAAAACCAACCATCACGAAAACTAGTTCCTGATGTATCACCGGATTCATACGATTTGACTATACTGTCGCCACAAATAGCAATCTCACCAACTTCAAAGGGAAGAAGTGAGATGCCATCGCTGTCTTTAATAGCAACATCCACACCCGCTGGCAATCCAACCGAACCTAATTTACGAATGCCAGGTGGAACTGGGTTAACGCAAATCTGGCTTGCTGCTTCCGTCATACCATAGGATTCAATCACAGCAAGGCCAAACCGTTCCTCAAATTGCTTGGCGTGAAGTTCTGGCAATGGAGCCGATGCAGATCGGACAAAGCGTAAATGATGTGGATACATGATATCTGTCTCTGACTTTAGCAAAATGGCGATGACGGTAGGCACAGCAGACACCCACGTAATACGCTGTTCACTAATGGTCTTCCAGAAGCGCGATGCACTAAATTTTTTATCAAGGATCATCTTCCCGCCACTTAAAAGAGTTGACAGAAAGCCAATGACTTGAGCATTGACGTGAAATAGAGGTAAAAAGGCATAGCATATATCGTCTCGCGTCAAACGGTGTGCCGCAATAACATGATTCGCAGTTGCCATTACCTGACCATGCGTTAATAATACACCTTTTGGCGTGCCTGTCGTGCCCGAAGTATAAAGTAAGATGGCACCATCATCAGCCTGGATCGTTTCACGGTGCAATTCCGAAGGTAATTTCTTCGTATCTTGTGAAATCCACGCAATGCCCTCCAAGGTCCAATAAGAAAATGAAAATTGCTCATCATCGTTCAAAATGCTAGCAATAAACGTGAGCGGAACATCTTTAACTTCCTTAATATAAGGCACAAGTTGACGTGATACCACAGCACCATGAACTGCAGCCCGTACCATAACCTTAGAAAGTTCGGGTAACGGCATAAATGGATTCACTGGAACCACGACACTTCCATATAATAAAATCCCTAAATAGGCGGCTAAAAATCCATAAGAATTAATTTCAGACAACAAGACTCGTTGTCCTGGCAGAATTCCTGCCGTTCGCAGGGATGCCTGAACTTTAGCAGCATCTTTTTTCAGATCAAGCGACGAATAAAAATGATCTTTAAAAAAAATACGCGGTCCATCTACTTGTAGTTGTTGAATCAACTGTGAGATGAGCTCTGACATAGTAACCGCTCCATTCCTAGCAAGTAATTTGATTATGCTCCAAAACTCTTAAAGACGTCTTAAAGAATCTCTTTTTCACCGCTTTTAAGATAAGTTTAAACATCTCCTTTTATGATAGCGTCATGGAAGGAGTGTGGATATGGAACAGACGCAGACAACACGAAGAGCAAAAGAACACCTTTATGAAGTAGATCTCATGAGAGCATTCATTATTCTAGGCGTGCTTTGTGTGCATGTACTCTCTTTTTTCAATTTATTTTCCTCACCGACAGCAACGACACGCATAGGATTTGATGTTGCTTTGGTCGCCTTGCACTTTACACGTGAAGCTTTCATGTTCATTACGGGCCTTGTACTTTTCATTGTGTACTATCACAAACCCATTCACGCCCTCAACTTTTGGGGCAAACGCTTTAAACTCATCATCATCCCATATCTTGCTTTTACCCTTATCTATCTGCTCTTTACAGGGACATATTTGCACAATTTTAATTGGGCGCCATTACACGTTGTAATAACCTATCTTGTTAGCATTGCGACAGGTAACCAATTCTATCTCTATTATTTGGTCATCTCTATGCAATTGTACATCTTGTTTCCATTATTCGTGCCTCTGATGCGCAAGCTTGAAAAATATCATGGTTGGGTCTTTCTTGTAAGCTTTATACTTGAAGTGATCTTTATGTGGTTCAATCAAACCTACCTTGAGACGATGAATATTTCCCATTTGCCCGGATGGCTTGGCACACTCATCTTCTATCGGGATCGCAATATCCTTACCTATCAATTCTGGTTTGTAAGTGGTGCGATCGTTGCTGCGCACTATCAGCAAATCAAAGCATTTTTTACCAGTCGACCTTGGCTAGTCTATGGGAGCTTGGCCATTATGCTCATACTTTTATGGACTCATCAAGCGATCGATCGTACGGTCTTCCATGCCGATGAAAACATGTTGGTTTTGGTACTACAACCGATCATGATACCTTATAGCCTGATCGTTACATTATCACTTTGGCAATTGGGTTCAAAGTGGGCAAGCGCAAGGCTGAAACCCCGTGTTCAATGGTTTTCTAGCTTTGTTAAAGTTGCTGCCGCTGCATCGTTTGGCGTTTTCTTGATTCACCCCATCGTCTTGCATTACCTGGAACTTTTCGTTTACGGTCTGCACACGACCAATATAGAGCGATTGCTCATGTTACCCTTTGCCATACTTTTCGTGTACGGAGTTTCCATCCTGCTAGCGCGAATTATTGCCCACATTCCGTACCTCAGCTATATCGTCGGCCAAAAGACGGAAAAAAAGGGGTGGGTGATCGGTCACACACGTGTGTCAGAAACTCACTAGATGCACCTATTTTACACCATCTTAAAGGAGCGATCTCAACATGCAACGGACTCTATATGAAGATGAAAATTTGCTTGCGCGCCTGGACCGCATGCCCATGACCAAATCAGTCATCGGGATTCTCGTCCTTCTGGCCTTAGTATGGCTAGCTGAAGCGTTTGATATAGGCATTGTCGGATCGGTCATTACAATTTTGAAGAAATCATGGGATTTGACCGCTTCACAGCAGGGACTACTTGGTATTGCCTCGACGCTGGGTGTCGTTCTTGGTATGATTCCTGCTGGCATTATCGCAGACCGCATGGGCCGCAAACGAGCTGTCTTATGGGGCATCGGACTTTTCTCCATTTTGACCCTTGCCGGCACGTCCGCTTCCAATTTCCACGCCTTGCTAGCGATTCGCTTTCTCGCTGGTCTAGGTGAAGGTGCGGTCTTACCAATGCCATACCTATTTTTATCGGAGTTTGTTCGCACAAAGCGTCGGGCGGTAAGTGTAGGTTATGCCAACGGAATTCTTACAGCCGCTTACCTGATTCCAAACTTGGTCGGAGCATGGGCACTTCATGCATTTTCTGCGGATATTGCGTGGCGAATTCCCTTTTTACTTGGTGGCATTCCACTTCTGTTAATCGTTCCTTTGGCACTATGGTTACCAGAATCACCTCGCTACTTGCTAAAACATCAGCGGCGCGATGAAGTGGTACGCCTCGTGGAAAAATTGGAAAATGAGGCAGGACTACCTCACGATGTAACATTGATCAATCCGCGGGCACTTGCTGTTATTCAAAAAGGAGCCAACGTCAAACCAACTTGGCGAGCACTTGCGTCCTCGCCATATCTTAAGCGCGGAATCATTGCAACAGCTCAGCTCACGGGTGCTCTTGTGCTATTTTATATCATGCAAGTATTTGGCCCAGTACTTCTCATGGCCCGTGGATTTGGTTCCGGAAGTTCGATTATCGACATCGGCTTAATGATGGGAACAGCAGGTGTTGGTTCGGTAGTTCAAGGTTACGTAGCAGAGCGTTTTGGACGTCGCCCAGTACTCACCGTTTACTTCTTTTTAGCATCAGTTGGTTGCGCCTTATTTGGTCTTACACAGAACCCTGGCTTAATCTTAGTAGCCGGTTTTTTGACTTCCTTTTTTGGACTTGGTGTATTCCCTGTTTCGAAACTTGCCGTTGCTGAACAATATCCGACACGTCTTCGTGGGCAAGGCGTTTATCTTAATGAAATGACCGCTCGCATTGTCAGTGGTGTTGCAACCATCTTTTTCATTCCGATCATACTTGCACAATTTGGAAACCAGGTGATCTTTGAAGGTATCGCTATTGCCCTTTTGGTACTAGCCATGCCGATCGTTGTCTGGGGTCGTGAAACTGCAAATATTAGTCTAGAAGAAGCTGGAACTGATCTCTCGTTTGAGGCAATTGATGCTGAAGTTAACATGTTACAAGAGGGCCACGCTCCTTCAACGAGGTAACAAATTCATCCCACGCGCGATCATGATTGAATACGGACGTCAGAGTTTCTCCTGGCGTTCTTTCCTATGACAGGGATGTGCGATATGCTATGGTAAGCATGTAGGGGGGTTGGTTATGCGGGTACTAATTGTAGAAGATGAAGTCAGCCTTGCTCAAGCCTTGGTCCGACTTCTACACGAGGAACATTTTCAAGTCGACATGGCAGTCGATGGGGAAGAGGGATTGCTCCTCGCGACAACGGTGCCGTACGATGCCATTGTCCTTGATTGGATGCTCCCTTCGATGAGCGGCATTCAGATTGTAGAGCAACTTCGTGAACATGGTATAACCACACCTATCTTAATGTTGACAGCTAAAGATTCAGTAGAAAACAGGGTGGAAGGGTTAAATGCTGGAGCCGATGATTATCTCGTCAAACCTTTTGCAACGGAGGAATTGATTGCGCGAGTTCGCGCTTTGTCGCGTCGTCCGTCTGACTTTGTACCTGATCAATCTTTGACCTTTGATGACTTATACTTTGATCTCGTCACGCGAACGGTAAAACTCCACGATCAGGAAAATGTCTTATCACCTAAAGAGGCTCAGATCCTTGAGATGCTGATTCGCCACGCAGGCCAGGTGTTGACGCGCCAGCAGATGATGGATGCGGTCTGGGGTTACGAGGCGGACGTCTTAGAAGGTGTGCTCGATACCTACGTACACCACTTACGAAAACGCCTGTCATCCCTTCAAGGGCCTATTATCCATACGATACGAGGTGTGGGTTACACACTAAGGGGATCGAAGTCGTGAAAGGTACGCAAAATCCATACAGAGAACTTCGATTTCGCTTATTTGCGATCAATTTAGGCGCTTTAGCCAGTATTCTCGCTATTTTACTCATTATCGTTTACGCGTTAATGGCCCAAGAACTGTATTCCGAATTAGATAGACAGCTGCGAATGTCAGCGTTGCATATTATGCATAGCTATATAAGAGACACAAAAAAAACCAGCTCTGACGTGATCAGTGTTAGCGATCAAGAGGTGGATTTTAGTTTATGGCATATTGTTCCGACGGGTAAACATTCTACAGCAGCGTTTATCGATGGAAATCCCTTTATCAACATCAGACAGTTGTATAAACAAACCAATCATAACGCTAATCACGGATACTATGAAGCGACACAAATCGGTGGTGTCGCTTACCGAACTTTCACAGCCATCATAAATACAGCATCAGGTCGCTATTTGATCTACACAATGAAGCCCACGAGTAGCACGGATACCACCTTGGATAGTCTACTTTGGACACTCACAGTCTCTGGTATTGCTATTTTGGCTGTTATTTTGGCTGTAGCCATCTTTTTAGCTACCAAAAGTATCAGACCCATGGTCTTGTCATGGCAACGTCAGCAACAATTTGTCGCTGATGCTTCGCATGAACTCAGAACACCACTAACCATCATCAAGACAAACCTCGATGTCTTATTGCGAAACCCTAATCATACTATCGAAGAGGAAATGCAGTATTTGGCCAACGCCTACGAGGAAGTCACAAGAACAACATCGTTAATCGCGGATTTATTGACGCTAGCTCGCGCGGATTCGAAGGAGCAGTTGATTGAGCACGTTCCTGTCGATGTTTCAACGCTGATTAGTGAAGTAGTCGATACGATTGAACCTGTGGCTTTGCTGGAAGATAAGCAAATTCATCGCATTCTTCCCGTAACGTCTTGCTATACATTGGGTGATAAGGCTCGCTTACGACAGTTATTACTTATCCTGATCGATAACGCCATGCGCTATTCTGCTGCAGGGGCGAGGATCCAAGTCGGCGTTGAAAGCGACACACTTCATACGACGATCACAGTATCAGATACTGGGATAGGTATTGATGCCAAGCTATTGCCACATGTGTTTGATCGGTTTGTACGTGGGGATCGAGCCCGACATAGACAAAAACAAGGCAGCGGACTTGGCCTGGCCATTGCCAAATGGATCGTCGATGCGCACAATGGAGATATTCTCATCAGCAGTGAAGTGGGTAAGGGCACAAAAGTATCCGTCATTTTACCACCTTGATCCAATTACGTCAGCCAGTTATCGCCCCAATGCTGAACTTCGTCCATGACAGATTGTAATGCCCGCCCCTTTTCTGTCAATTCATACTCAATCCGAACGGGTGTTTCAGGATAGACAAGTCGTTTTAAAATACCCGCAGCTTCAAGTTCCTTAAAGCGCTCTGCAAGCATCCTATCACTCATTGCCGGGATAACAGCTGAAATATCGCGAAAACGTTGCGGCCCTTGTAAAAGAACACGAATAATCAATCCTGTCCAACGCTTTCCTAAAAGTTGAAAGGCAGCTTCAAATTTAGGGCACAATTTCTCTTCCTGCATAAGAGAACGCCTCCTCTCTTGCATAGTACCACAAGTCACTCTAATTTGATAAGCCGCTAAATTGTCTATTTGTGTTTGGCGTTGGCAACTTGATCAAGAAAGCGATTTACGTAGTAAAAAAAGGAATTTGGGTTTTCTAAGTGCGTATTATGACCGACATCGTCAATGGATTGCCAGACACCCCGGATAAGGAACGGTCTCATTTCATGCGCAATTTCCGTAAATTTAGTGTCAAGTTGACCTGTAATCAGCAGTACTGGCAAACACAGTTGCGCCAGCACAGACCAATAAGATGGTTGTACACCTGTTCCCATACCCTGCAAGCTCCCTGAAAGCCCTGTTATCGTGTGACTCAAGCGAACGCGTCGTTGTCTCAGCAAAACGTCCTGCGAAAGATGCGTCTGTGAGGCAAATAACGGCAATTGTTCCCATCTATCCACAAAAGAATGCAATCCATCGGTTCGCATTTGCTGGGCAAACTTTTCATCAGCTTCCCTGCGCGTGATGCGTGATGACTCTGTGGCAAGACCTGGCGATGCGCTCTCTAAAATGAGTGCGCGAACGTTTCGTGGATACTTCGTGGCAAAAGCAAGTGCGACTCTTCCGCCCATCGAGTAACCCAACACATCCGCCCTATAAATCCTAAATGTTGCTAAAAGTCTCGCTACATCTTGTATGATCTGTTCCATGCGATACCGTGCAGCATCGTGTGGGCTCGAAGACTTGGCATGTCCCAAAAAATCGATAGCCAACACACGCCTCGAGGATGCAAAACGATTGGCCACGGTGCCAAAGTCTAAGGCGCTACCCATAAATCCATGTAATAAAAGAAGTGGGTATCCTTTGTTGCCCCATCCAACAACACGATAGACTTGGCCACGAATAACCAGTCGCTTTTCACACCAACCATCTTGCGTCATGACCTAATCGCCGCAAAACAAGATTGATAGATTTGTTCATGCAGACGTGCATTTAACTCGCGATCAGAACGTAGTTGCAACATATGCAATCCGGACATTCCCATGGCTTCTTGTAACGCTTCACGAAAAGCAGATAGATCCACAATGTCGTGCCATGTTGCCCCATACATCTGTGAAACAAAAGCGAAATCCAACCCATGCGGAGTCGCGAAATACGGTGTGACATCCTTTTGCGAAGCTGAAGGCAGCATGGAAAATATGCCGCCGCCATCATTATTGATCAGTACGATCGTCAAAGACACGTTGTGCAACTTCGTAGCCAAGAGACCGTTTAGATCATGATAAAATGAAAGATCACCAATCAATAAGACCACAGATTGCAAAGGGCTTGCCGCAGCCACACCGACCGCAGTAGAAACAACGCCATCGATTCCGCTAACACCACGGTTAGCGAGAAGCATAATCTTACGCGGTGTTTGAACAAAAAAGGAATCGATATCGCGAATCGGCATACTATTTCCAATGAAAAGAATGCTATCGTCAACCAATGTATTGGCTAAAACCTCGACGATGCTTCCCTCAAAGAGACCATCCGTCTGTTGTCGTGCTTGTTCTTGTGCTTTAACAAGGGTTGCGTTAACGTTCTGCCACCTTTTTGCCCAATCCGTTGTTTCACGAACAACCAACCGCGCACCAATGCTGTCACAAAAACTTTGATTATCTGCCTGTACAACATCCGTCGCAAGGAAGTAAGGATCTTCCCAACTTTGATCCGAAGGATCAATGATAATGTGCCGCACAGAAGAAAGTGAGCTCATGTATTGACCTAAGGCTTTTGAGGTTGGCGTATGTGAAAATCGAATAATCAGATCGGGCTTCAGAGGTGAAAGCAAGCGCTCGCGCTCTTCTTGATTTGTCGAAAAAGCTCCTCGTAAAAGAAGATCATACATGTCGATGACAAGTGATGATTCAGTTCCCAAGCTGCGCTGTTGCGATAAAGGATCGGCGAGTAGAGGATAACCTAGCTTGGTTGCCAATGCCCGAATAGAAGCCGCATCCTCATGATCGTCTAACGGTCCACAGACGATAAGTCCCTTCACAGTTGTCGAGAAAAGCTGACTAAAAAAGTCGGCCTGATCATTTGCTATCGTACGTACTTGTCTGTACATGACAGGGGCGTGAATAGAAAGATCGATATCGGTCGGCGGTAAAAGCGGTTCACGAAGTGGCCAATTTACATGGACGGGGCCCTGTGAAAGCGTCAAGGCAATGGATGTTATACGCGCCGCTGTTGCCGTCGCGTGATTTATTAAAGTAGGATCACCATCAGGTACAGGCATCGTTATAAAATGCTTGACGTGATGGCCATAAAGGTTAGTTTGCTCCACCGTTTGATTACTACCTACACCGAGCAATTCTGGAGGGCGATCCGCTGTGATGATAAGTAGCGGTACATGCGTTTTGTAAGCTTCCATGACTGCAGGAAGATAGTTGCCCGTCGCGGTGCCAGACGTACAAACCAAGGCAACAGGTTCGTGTAAGATACGAGCCATGCCTAACGCGAAAAAGCCTGCCGATCTTTCGTCAAGCAAGGTCCAGACGCGAATTTTGCCATGTCTTGCTGCAGCGATCGTGATCGGCGTTGACCGTGAACCTGGTGAAATGCAGACATTATGCACCCCTGATTGGAATAATGACTCTAAAAAAGCGATTACCACCGTCATATCGGTGTTGATCGTGGCCAATGCGTGTCACACCCTTTTACCCTGGCTGAAATCGTTTAAGGCCTCGCGCATCGGATTCATCTTCCACTCGGTTTCAATATATTCCATCTTAGGATCCGAGTCCTTGGTGATTCCTGCTCCAGCAAATAAAACTGCCTTCTTGCCTTCAATCAATGCCGAACGTAAAGCGACATAACAATCCAGGTTCCCACTGGCGTCGATGAACCCAATCGGTGCAGCATAGAAACCGCGTTGCCATGGCTCGTGCTCCAGCAAGTAAGTCACGGCCTTATCTTTCGGCAATCCAGCTACTGCTGGAGTAGGGTGAAGTTTAGCTAATAAAGATAAGGCATCCCATGTGGGTAAAAGTTTTGCCGTAACAGGCGTATATAAGTGCTGTACATTGGATAATTTTTTTAGCTGTGGATTTTCTTGAATGCACAAATCACTAACGACATCAACTAACGCCTCGCGGATTCCATCAATGACCATTTGATGTTCTTCGCGATTTTTTGGACTTTGCAAAAGTTCTTCACCAAGTCGTTGATCAACCTCTGGCGAAAGTGACCGACTTGCCGTCCCGGCCAAGCAGTCAACATCCACGTCATCGTGCTTGACGGTAACAAGTCGCTCAGGAGACGCTCCTGTGAACAAAGACCCGTGATGAAACAGGGCAAAAATCGCACTGTCCTTAAACCGCTCACGCAGTTTTGAGATAATGGAACTTACAACGGGTTTTTTTGATATGGTTAACGTCACATGCCTAGCGAGAACGATTTTTTTTAATGATCCCTGTTGCAAAACTTGAACGGCTTTTAAAACATTGTCTTCCCAAGCCCTTCTATCATTGCTGTCATCTTCTTGCAAAACAGTGTGTGCATCGCATGGTTGAACGCGTTTTGACTGCTCTATAAAAGTATCTTTCATGCGCTCAAACTGCGCTATAGCCTGTT
>JAKACU010000102.1 GCA_021821185.1 Bacillota bacterium | reverse complement strand
TCAAGGGTTTTGTTACACGCAACTTACTGATGTTGAACAAGAAATCAATGGGTTATTGACGTATGATCGCAAACCCAAGGTGGATCTATCGATCATTGCACAAATTAATGAAGGGAAATTTCGCGAAAAGGAGCCGGACATATCGTGAGAAGAATACAGAACCTTCTTCTTGGCTCCCTTGCTGTGATGTCATTGTGGGCAACGCCCTCACTTGCCACATCGAAAGGAGTGGCAAGTGATACGTTTGTGAATCCGATTATGGATCAAGGGGCAGATCCTTGGGTCGTTCGTTATGACGGTTACTATTATATGACGATGACCACAGGAAATAATGTCACAATCTGGCGCTCTTCAACCTTGACTGATATAGCAAGTGGCGAACAAACTATCGCTTATGATCCTGGTACTACGGATTTCTCAGATATTTGGGCACCGGAGCTACACCATTTTGGGTTACATTGGTACATTTATGTGGCGATGGATCATCATACAGATAATAAGACACATCGCATGTACGTGCTTGAAAGTGCCAATAACGATCCACTAAGTACCTATCACTTGGTTGGAGAGATACATGATCCAAGCAATCAATGGGCTATTGATGGAACAGTACTAACTTTACACGATAAATTGTACTTTATTTGGTCGGGGTGGGCTTCTGTAAGAGATCAGATACAACGATTGTATATCGCACCGATGAAATCACCGACACAAATTGATGGAGCACGTCATCTCCTTTCATCGCCCTATCTTTCGTGGGAGACAAGTAAAGCTCCGATCAACGAGGGACCTGAGGTTCTTCAACACGCTGGTAAAACATTTGTGATTTATTCTGCTAATGCAAGTTGGACAAATAACTATTGTTTAGGCATGTTAACCTTTAAAGGTGGAAATCCTCTTGTTCAAATAAACTGGATAAAGAGCCCTAAGCCTGTATTTTCATCAACAGCTTTTGTTAAAGGGCCTGGACATGCCTCGTTTACCACATCAGAAAATGGATCGCAGTGGTGGATTGTGTATCATGCTGCAAGATATGCAGGATCAGGGTGGGATCGAACAATTCGAACACAACCTTTTATGTGGTCAAAACATGGGATACCTGAGTTTGGTTTACCTATCCCGTTAACAGAATCATTACCTTTACCTTCTGGAGAAAAACAAATACGAATAACGTATTATCCCATCAAGCAAAACAATGTCTCATCGACCTTTGCTGTATCCGTTACACACGCTGGATTGTATGGCATGTATGTGCGCTATGAAAATGCGTCTGGGACAATGACGATGCAAAACTTGTATGTGAATGGGATGCCTACGCTACCGTTGACATTTCCTAATTTGGGGGTGCAAGGTAACGTATCCAATTTATTTACGACAGTAAGTTTGAAGGCTGGGAAAAATATTTTACGTTTCATGGAAGGGCCACTGGCTGCTAAAGTCTTATTTTCGCAAATTGTCGAGAAGTAGATTATACTTTGATGGTGCACATCGTTTATGAATCACCTGAGGCACTTATGTGCTAATGGTGGTTTTTCTTAGGTTGAGGGGGAATTTGTTTTGTTATGGATTATTTTATTGATTTGTCTTTTGCAGCTTGTTTTGCTTGTCTTTTTGTTGACAAGACAAAAAAACACTCGCAAGACGGTACAACTTCTTGAACAAGTGTCGGCATTGTCCAAAGCGCAGGAGCGCCTTGACGCCATGTTATCAACGCAAGCAACTCAGTTGCGCGAGGAAATTCATCGCTCTGCGCAAATGGGACGTGAAGACTTACATACGAACTTAGTGAGATTTGGTGATCTGATGAAAAGATCAGTTCAAGATTTGGGATTGCAGCAAAAAAACCTGCTGGATACTTTTTCGAAGCAATTGGTCGATCTTACGAGTATGAATGAAAATAAGTTAAATGCCATACGAGATACCGTAGAAAAACGCCTACACTTGCTTCAACAAGATAATGCGAGCAAACTGGAAGTAATGCGCCAAACTGTGGATGAAAAATTGCATGCGACACTTGAAAAACGCTTAGGTGAATCGTTTGCTCTTGTGAGTGAACGACTTGAACTTGTCCACAAAGGGCTTGGAGAAATGCAATCCCTTGCTAGCGGTGTAGGGGATTTAAAACGCGTGTTGTCCAACGTGAAAACGCGAGGTACTCTTGGGGAAATGCAACTGGAAAATATCCTTGAACAGATTCTTACACATGAACAATATGAGAAAAATATCGCTACGAAGTCCCGCAGTAATGACCGTGTCGAGTTTGCGATACGTTTGCCTGGACATGAAGATGATGCGATACACAGTGTGTTATTACCCATTGATGCCAAGTTTCCTTTAGAAGATTATCAACGACTCGTAGAAGCGAGGGAGCAAGGAGACGGTGATCGTGCCCTTGAAGCTGCAAAGTCGCTTGATGCTAGAATTAAGCAAGAAGCGCGTTCAATTAGTGATAAGTACCTAGATCCGCCATTAACCACCGACTTCGCCTTATTATTTTTACCGGTTGAAGGCCTTTTTGCTGAGGTGCTGAGCCGCCCTGGATTGTGGGAGTCGGTGCAGCGAGATTATCGTGTCATTATTACTGGACCTACCACGATCACCGCATTTTTGAATAGCCTTACCATGGGTTTTCGGACACTTGCTGTGCAAAAGCGGTCGAGCGAAGTATGGCAATTGCTCGGTGCTGTAAAAACGGAGTTTGGAAGGTTTGGAGAAGCCCTTGAAAAAACGCAAAAGAAACTGCAAGAGGCAAGCAATACGATGGAGGCTGCCTCTACGCGGTCACGAGTTATGATGAGAAAGCTCAAATCAGTTGAAGCTTTGTCTGATGCCGATACACAGCACATACTACCTGTCGATGAGTTGGTCGATTTGGATGGATGAATTCTTAGCTTGGCCCCACTGAGCAGCCATCTTCTCCTTGGTAAGCACGAAGGTGAAGACAAGCGCTAAGGCGGCCGGAATGAGTGTCCATGCAAATATGTGTGAAATGGAATACGCAAGGGCATTTGAGAGCTTCATCATGATGAAAGAAGGTACATGGGCACGTAGCGCAGGGGATAAGATAGCTCGTGGATCCATATGTAAAAAGCTTGCAGGTATCGTGACACCTGAAAAAGCTTTTTGGATTTGCGAAGAAAAGTCGTTTTTTTGAATCGTTCCATAGATTGTGATGCCGACTGCCATAGCTAGTTCCCGCACGAAGTTCATCGTTGAGCTGGCGCTCGCGCGTTTAGAAGCATCGAAGGATTGCATGGCTCCCATACTTAAAACGGAAAAAGAGGCGCCAATACCAAGTCCTGTGATAATCATTTCCATAGTGATTGTCATGTGGGTAGTCTCTGGTGTGATTGTGGTTAAGAGATAAATACCGAGAATAAATAAAATTCCAGATGCGAGCATCACTGTCCTATAACTGATTTTCATCACCAGCATAGCACCCACTTGACTAGCCACAACGGATGCAAGCATCATCGGAAGGAGAATAAGTCCCGAATTTGTGGCATTGCCACCCATCACACCTTGAATAAATAAAGGAATGAATAATACAGCGACCACATAGGCCGAACTGGAAAATAGCGCGACCAGATTACTTCCGGTGTACAACCTATTACGAAACATACTATAGGTAATAATAGGTTCCTTAACTCTTGCTTCAATCCACAAAAAGGCAAGCAAAAATATCGCGGCAAGTACAAATAAGCCGATGATTATAGGAGAATTCCAAGCATATGACGTGCCGCCTAGTTGCAAAGCAAACATCAACATACCTACAGCGGGAACCATGGTGATCACGCCAAACCAATCGATACTTTCTTGCAGGCGGATATAGGATTCCCGATAGCCAAGTAAAATGAACAAAAATGCCGCGATGCCGATCGGTAAATTGACGTAAAAAATCCAGCGCCAAGAAAGATATTGAGTTATGTAGGCACCAAGTAGAGGGCCGAAAATACTTGATAAACCAAAAACGGCACCAAATAATCCACCGATTTTGCCGCGCTGTTCAGGGGAGACGACATCAAAGATGATGGTGAATGCAATTGGAGCAAGCGCACCGCCACCTATACCCTGAATAGCACGATAAATAATCAATTCGGTAATATTTTGCGCGGTCCCACTTAACATGGAACCGATGAGAAAAACGACTAACCCAAACATGAAAAAACGTTTTCGACCATAGATGTCAGAAAGCTTGCCGAAGATCGGCATTCCAGCCATTTCTGTCACCATATAAGCAGCGGTAACCCATACAAATCGGTCCAATCCACCTAAGTCAGCGATAATTGTGGGCATCGCAGTCGCGACGATCGTATTGTCCATTGCAGAAACGAGAATACCAAGAAGTAGCCCGAGCATAACAAGTGTAAAATGCGTTTTCTTGATTGCCAAAAAGTAACCCCCTTTTCTCCATAGAATCACTATACCAGATAGTTCGAGGAGTTTATTCTGTCTTCTCGTCACTACTGTGCGTTACTTCATATTTGTTGAAAATAGTGTGTGGTACGCTATACGTACACACTGTTTGCGGAAAGGTTGTGCAACATGGCTGATCTTGAATTTGAGACTTATCTTTCGTGGTATGCGACAGGAAACGAAGGCAATGGCACTGTACAATTAGGACAAAAGGAAGTTATTTATTCCGCGCCTGCGAATATGGGTGGAAAAGGTGTCGGCACCTCACCTGAGGAACTGTTATTGGCGGCAGTAGCCGCGTGCTACAGCGGCACCTTGATGGGTTTATTGACGAGAAAAGGTTTACCAGTTGAACATGTCAAGATTCGTGTTCAGGGCATCGTTACAGGATATCCGTTGAATGCGAAGTTTGCAACGCTACGTGTTCATCCTGACATCATCGGTGGTGACAAAGAGCAACGCACAGCCTACCAAGATGTTGCATTGTTAGCTCGTGATCGGTGCTTTATTGGTAAAACCATTGCTGGTAATGTTGCTTATGAAGTTTTGGATGTACAAATTAGTTGATGACCTTCAAGTAGTATGCAGTACTTTCAGATTTTCTCCAGTATCCTGAATTATGATTTACTCATTGATACATCGCGTGATCCCCCCTATCGCGCGGTGTATTTTTATTTTTATATCTATATGTAATAATACCTAACATATAAAACCTTTACATATGTCGTTTTATAATATTTCAACTTTTAATCTTGAAAAACCTATCTTTGTATGTTATTTTATATTACATAAAAGATGATAAGGAGGAGTGAAAATGCAAGCAACATTAAACACCACGCATTTATGGGAGACAGAGTTGCTTCAGCGACTCCTCCGAGATTCGGAAGCTCCGGTTCGGCTAGTGGGAGATCGCGCTTTGCAGTATCACATTACCCATCGTATAGCGACGTCGTACAACACCGATAGTTTGCCATGGACACTGGTTACCACGATCCAACAAGAAGCTGCTGCCATGAACTGGGTAAGAGAGTTGGGTTTTAAGCAGGGCGACAGAAAAATCCAAGCGTTGAATTCATCAGTTATTTTCTTACGGGAAGGCGAGCAACGCATCGATTTACAAACCTTAGACTTGCCTAGGCTGCGTAAATCATGGTTGTTGAAACGATTTTATTTACAAAAGGTCACGTTGCCGATTGCGGATTTACTCCTGACGACATTGCAACAAACACAGCTTCCCACTGAGACTCTACTTGATGTAGCCTCGATTATCTATCATGCTCCTGTGACGGGGGATGATCGGGAAGATGGCATTAACGCACAGCATATAGCGTTTGTTTTATCGAATGATTGGAGTTTATGGACAGAATGCATGAGTAATTTTGGCGCCATGCTTCTTAATGTAAGACAATCTAATATGGAAAAAGATAAACTTTACGTGACTTTGCGCAAAATTTATCAGATCATGGATCGTATTGAGGATATGCCTAAGTCGCTACGTTTTAAACTTGCCTCCATGAAAAAAACGAAATTTTCTTACTAAAAGAAGAGCGTTGTATTTTGCGACACACAACAGAGTGTGTCGTTTTTTGCGATAACGTTTTTGATTATCGATAAAACTGCTTACATAGGTCTTGAATAGAGAGAAGCAGTATAATAGTATGGTGTATATCAACGTTTTCACGGTAACGTTTTTGACTATTTTTCTTCAACGAGAATGGCCTGATGGGAAGGGGAACTTAGAAATGGTCACAATTAAAGATGTCGCCAAAAAGGCAGGTGTTTCCGTTTCGGCCGTTTCTCGCGCTTTAAATAATTATACGGATATCAACGCAAAGACAAAGGAAAAAATTTTACGAGTTGTTGAATAG
>JAKACU010000101.1 GCA_021821185.1 Bacillota bacterium | reverse complement strand
CTTCAACAGAACGTTCTGAAAAACCAGATGATGTGATCATCACGGCTCGCACACCTGCATCCAGGCAATCTTCAACGACTTGCATCGTTTGCGAAGCAGGAACAACCAACACGGCAAGATCGATCGCTTCAGGTACATCGGTGAGCCGTGCATAAGCGCGTACCCCTGCAACTGACTTTGCTGTAGGATTGATTGGATACACGACACCTTCAAACTCGCCTTCAAGAATATGTCGAAAAAGCACATGCCCAAAACGCAAAGGATCGCGGGAAGCGCCGACTACGGCAACCGTATGTGGCCGAAAAAACGGAACTAAAGATGCTGCACTGGCTGACTTCTCACGTGCCTCCTGAAGGGCGCGGATACGTTCTGTTTTCACGAGAGGCAATGCTAGGCGAATCATGCCTGAGTCATGTTTGCTGATTACATCGTATCCACTCGTTGTAAATACAGTAATCATCTTATAGTTTTCTTCGAGAATGAACGCTTCAAATTGTGTAATGCCGACTTTCCATGCTTTTTCCGCCAAATGTTCTAAAAGTAACGTACCGATCCCCTTGCCATGTAACCGATCATCTACCATAAAGGCGACTTCAGCAGACTCTTGTTGCCTTGTATAGGTACCAACACCAAGCAGGGTGTCGCCGGCCACGCAAAGTAATGTATAGACTGCGGAACCACCATGAACCAAGGAGTCAATAAATTCCTCAGATACTTCACGGACAGCGTGAAAAAAACGAAAATATAAACTTTCCGGTGATACACGGTGAAATAAGTCACGCAACGCCCAACGGTCCTGTTCATCGTCAATCGCTTCGCGAAACTCGGCAACTTTGCCGTCACGCAAAATGATACGCGCCATGACGTTCACTCTCCATACCGGACTCTTTATTTCATTGTATCATAGGATACTGAAAGCAAAAGGCGGAGGATCATCCTCCGCCTTAACTATAACGACTATTGGCGCATACCTTGCACATAATATCCACCGCTAAGGTTGAACACTTGATCAAAACCGTACCCTTTCAAGATGCGAGAGGCAATGTAACTACGTTGTCCACTGCGGCAATAAACTACCCATGGCGTTTTCGGATCTAACTCTTGTATACGCTCGCGCAATTCATCAAGTGGAATGTGTTTCGCTTCCGGTAACATACCAGTATTCACTTCGTCATTGCGACGCACATCGAGAATTTGCCATTCTATATCTTTTGGCAAATCGCCTATGGTCGAAATAGCAGTCACATCACCAGATACGATATTTTCAGCTGTCATAGCCGCCAAAATAATCGGATCTTTCGCTGATGAAAACGGCGGTGCGTAGGCTAGATCCAGCTCCGCCACATCCGATACGGTCATCTTTGCTGCAATTGCTGTGGCTAACACGTCGATGCGTTTGTCCACACCATCTTTACCAGCGATTTGTCCACCTAGGATTCGCCCAGATGCACGCTCAACAACCAATTTGATGACCATATCTTTCGCTCCAGGATAATAGCCAGCATGGTGTCCTGCGATATTGTAGGAGACGAAGACATCAAAGCCATCCGCTTTGGCTGCTTTTTCCGTCAATCCTGTCACCGCCAATACTGCATCGCCTAACTTGACGATCGAAGTACCCTGTGCTCCGTGAAACTCCCGCTTTCCACCAAATAAGTTCATGCCGATGATTCTTGCCTGCTTATTGGCGGCTGCCGCAAGCGGAATCCAACGTTGTTTGCCATGAACCGTATGCACAATCTCTGCTAAGTCACCGCCACTGTAAATATCAGGATCACTCGTTTGCAAAAATTGATTAACCTCTAAGGCACCCGTTTGACCAATCACAAGACCAGCTTGCTTAGCAATGGACAAATCAGGGCGCACGCCAAGTCCCATAATAAATAGATCAGCTTCAATGGATGTGCCACTTTCAAGTTCGACAGCGCTAGCGGTTATCTCCCCTGCAAAACCGGTGATACCGTCGCCTAAAATGACCTTTACGCCCATCCTTTTAAGTTCTTCCATAGCTGGTGCAGTCATTTCCTGATCAAAAGGTGGCAACACTTGTGCCGCTTTCTCCACCAAGGTGACGGCAATACCGCGATGGACGAGGTTTTCCACAACTTCAAGTCCAATAAAGCCTGCGCCGATCGCCACAGCATGCTTCACCTGATGACTTTGAATCCACTCTGTGATGACATCCACATCGGGTACGTCACGCATCACAAAAATTCCGTTCAAAGTGATTCCTTTAAGGGGGGGAACAATCGGTTTTGCACCTGTTGCCAGTACAAGTTTATCGTAGGACTCCTGATATTCTTCACCTGTTTGACCATCGCGAATCGTTACCGTCTTTTGTTCACGATCGATCGATACCGCTTCTTGTCGTACTCGAACATCGATGTTGAAACGCTGTTTGAGCGTCTCAGGTGTATGAAGTAGCAATTTGGAACGATCTTTGATTACGCCACCGACATAGTACGGTAAACCGCAATTGGCAAACGAAACGTACGGACCACGTTCGATAACGATAATTTCTGCTTGTTCATTGACTCTACGTGCTTTGGCAGCTGCACCTGCACCAAGTGCTACACCACCCAAAATTAGAATTTTAGGTTGATTTTTTGTTGTCATAGTGAAATTCGCCTCCAACTAATATACCCCATTGGGTATATTATATTCGATTTACAGGACTTTGTCATGTCCCCTCGTGAAACATTTCTCAACTATGACCAAAAAAACTACCCGCATCCAAAAGGATTCCCGGGTAGTTTTCCTTGCCTACTTTATCTTAGAGATAAGCATTTTCGTGGCGAGCTTTCAAACGCTGCCAGCGACGTTCTACTTCATGTTCAAACTCGCCGAGCATCTCAGCATTTTCCGGCTTCAACATATGCTTGGTTTTACCCATCATCTTCAACCATTCAGACACACTTACACGCTTGTCCTTGTCTTCCGGGTTGTACGTGATGTTCGTAATACCATGCTCCACTTCATACAATGGATAGAAGCAACTATCAACGGCCTTTTGTACAATTTCATGACCAAGATGATCGGCAGACTTCCAATTCAAGGGACACGCGATAAGAATCTTACCATAAACCATACCCTCGTTTTTAGCATACCATTGCGCTTTAGCCGCTTTTTTGACGAGATCCTGCGGGAAAGCTTCGGTACCTGTAAACACGTAAGGAATGTTCGTGGCTGCCATGATCTGCGCGGTATCTTTGTGATGGAACGATTTGCCCTGCTGAGTTTTACCTAGATTGGACGTGGCCGTCATATGGCCCATCGGTGTCGAATAAGACAATTGCGATCCGGTATTCATGTAACCTTCATTGTCGTACTCAAGAATGATCATTTTGTGATTGCGAAGTGCTGTACCAATGGCAGAACCCATACCAATGTCCATACCGCCGTCGCCCGTCACCATCACAAAAGTAATATCGTCACCCACCGGGATTTCACCGCGACGTTGACGCTCAAAGAACATTTCTACGACGCCAGAAAGTGTGGCTGGTCCGTTTTGAAACAAATTGTGCAAATACGTCACTTTGTGGGCGGAATACGGATATCCCGTCGTTGTGACCATGGCACATCCCGTGTGATACAAAACGACAACATCGCCTTCGATACCTTTAAGAAAGGTTTCAACTCCTGGGAAGATACCGCATCCTGGACATGCACCATGACCTGGAGCAATTCTTTTTGCCTTCGCCGTCAATGCCCGAAGCGGCGGCATTTTTACCTTAAGTTCACCAGATACTTCGTCTTGCGTCACACTGACAAACCCTGTCGTTTCCTCTTTGGTCAAAGGTTTCATCACAGGTTGAGGTGAGGAATCCACTTTCCCAGCCGTTTGTCCAAAATAATCAAATTGCGCCACTTCCTTGCCAGCCAATGCATCTAAGCAGGTAGCAAAGAATTTCTCAGCATCATCAGCGTAAAAATCTTTGCCGCCGACACCATAGACGCGTGAAAGAACTTTTGTTACCGAACCGACTTCTTGCAAAGCAGATTTGACTTCATGGGACATATTGGCGCCGTGACCACCGTACGAATCAGCACGTTCACCAACAAGCAATACTTTGACATTTTTCAGTGCTTCTTGCAGCGCTTTTTTCGGAAAAGGACGAATCATTAACGGTGCAACGACACCAGCTTTAATGCCTTGTGCCCGCAGACGGTCTACCACATCTTTAGCTGTTTCGGAAGCTGAATTCAGCAAAAAGACAGCGACTTGCGCATCTTCCATTTGATACGTGTCAAGAAGTCCATATTCGCGACCAGACAATTTTGCGTATTCATTGGCAACATCAAGATAGACTTGTTCAGCAGCATACATTGCATCGGACTGTTGCACTTTGTTGTTAATGAAATCCGGATCATTCATGTAAGGTCCGATCGTGACTGGATGCCTAACATCCAACGAGTCTACATAGCCTTTTGGCGTTTCGCCAACAAATCCCTGCACCGCTTCACGATGTGAGAAATAGTTCACGCGGCGTTTTTGGTGGGAAGTGAAAAAGCCATCAGAGGCCACGATCACAGGCAAGCGAACATCGGCATGTTCCGCCACTTTTAACGCCATAATATTCATATCGTAAACCGCTTGTGGGTCTTTAGCCATAAGAATCGGCCAACCCACATTCAACCCATAATATAAATCAGAATGATCACCGCGAATATCCAAAGGTCCCGACACGGTACGTGTCACTAAGTTTAAAACCATAGGAAAGCGTGTCCCTGATTGCACCGGAAGTTGTTCTAGCATATAAAGGAAACCTTGTGCTGAAGTGGCATTAAAGACACGTCCACCAGCCGTTGCTGCACCATAGCAGATTCCAGCCGAACCGTGTTCACCGTCTGCAGGGATCAAAACGATGTCATGTTCGCCTGCCGCTTTCATTTCATCGAGGTATTCAGCGATTTCCGTGGACGGCGTGATCGGAAAGTACCCCATAACGTGATAATTGATCTGTGCCGCCGCTTTCGCGGCCATTTCGTTACCAGAACGGAAATCTGTATCCTGTTCATGCAATGCATCACCAGTTGAACGTCCCGTGGTTACTTCATGCTCTTGTAATGCCATGAATTCCGTCTCCTCCTCTCATACCCTTAAACCAATTGAAAGATTTGACGCACTTTATGGGCATCTGCATACCCATCTTCTTCACGCAGGTTTTTCAGTGCATCCGTAGGACATGCTTCAATGCATTTCAAGCATCCTTTGCAATATTGGTAATCAATACCCTGCAAATATTGAAATTGGCGACCCTTGGCATCCGCTTCAGCTTTCCATACGAAACAAAAATCTGGACATACTTGATCACAAGCGGCACAATGAATGCATGCGTCACGATCAAAAGCTGGTAAAAAACCCTGACGCGATGAGCTGAGATCTTTTAGGATCGAGTTGCCGGGGTTAACAACGACGCCACCCATCGGCTGTGTCGCATAACCAAGTGCTGGTTCTGGACGGACAAACGCAACAGCTTGTTCTCCTTGTGCAGGCTCGTATGTTTTTACGTTGATTTCATTAAATCCCCGATCAAACGTTCGGATGTTCGACTCCACAAGGGCCGGATATTTCTTGATAAACGTGTCAGAAATCATTGAGCGAATCACATCTGGATCAAGAAAATCAACAACACGGCACAACGTCCCAAGCAACGCTGTGTTAATACGCGTCTTTTCATCAACAGATATGCCCAAGGCATCAACGCAAACGATGGTGCCACTTGTCAGCCCCGTTTGTTCGCGAATCTGATCAGGTGTCCGTTTGGTATTAACGATAAGTACGCCATCAGGTCGCAGACCGGAAATGCAATTTTGTGTCCTAAACAAAGCTTCATGGAATACGCCAACTACATGTGGTTCTTCAATCGGTGAAGAATCGCGAATGCTTGTCTCTGGATTGGCAAAGCGCACGTAAGACTTTACAGGTGATCCTTTCTTCTCTGAACCGTACGCCGAGAAGTTGGAACCGTTTAGTCCCAAGCGTAGCACACCGGCTTCAGCAAGCATCTTTCCTGCTAAATTAGCACCTAAACCCCCGATGGATTCTAGGCGAATCTCAAAGAACCCAAGGTCGTTCGTTTTTGACAGCTTCGTGTTTGCAGTCAAGCAAACCCCTCCCATATGCCTATCAGTTTGAAACACCGACACGCAAACTTCTATATCCATACTATCGTAACAGTCCTCACTATCTATCCTGCCACTGATACTGCTTCACCACATGTTCTCATGTGGTGGTTTTATATAGTCCATTAGGACTATCTTCGTTGTTCTGTGATGACTAGACGGCCAATC
>JAKACU010000100.1 GCA_021821185.1 Bacillota bacterium | reverse complement strand
TCAGATGTTTGAACTGATTATCGGAGAGCTTGATGTTATCCTGGGTCCGAAAACGTTTGAGAACGATCTCATGGAGACGTTTATGGCCAGTAAAAATGCGGATGAAATATCGGCACGGTTATCTGTTTTGTCACACCGCGTGCGTACGGTTGATATGGAAAGGACATCACCATGACCCTGACACAAGAAGATGAGTTGTTAACGTATTGCAAAAAGTATTTTACCTGTGTAGGAGCAAGCATCTTGCCAAGCGCCGACGGTTCGTTATGCGTGGAATTGCCGCGCGATGTAGATAAAGAACTTACCGATCGCCCTTTTTACTGGATGTGGGTGGAAGCCATGAATGAAAGTCCAGCAAATACTATCTTGTATCTGATCTTTGATAAAAATCATACAAAAATGCCTGCTATAGAAGGGGTAAAACCTGAATTGGTTACACCGGGGTGTTATCGTATGCAGCGAATTTTACTTAGTGCAAAATCCCGCGGGATGTTCGCTGCCGCGTACGAAGCCTCCCCGGTGTTAACGCCATTTGCTCTTTTTATCGTAAAAGTATCGTTTGTCTCAGATCTGCGAAAAGATTTTCTCGAGTCTTATGCTATTGATTTACGCGATTTTCGTGTGTATGGCCGCGTGATGGAAGATTTGCTGCAGCGCAACCTGAAAGAAGAGAGACCGCTTGATTCAAGCATTCTCCCGATTGCTGTAAATATTGATCAGCTGTTTCATATCATCAGTCAATGTGTGGAACTCGACGTAAAAGAGCGAGACCACACATGGGCAAAAGAAGCCAGAAACCGCTTGACAGAGGAATTAAGACGTCTGGATGTCTACTATGACAGCTTGTTGGGTACCGCAACACCCAAAGAGGACGCTGTTTTTGCCTGCGACGCGGAACGCGAACTTCGCAAGGCAGAGATTATATGGCGAACTGAACCTAAAGTGGAAGTTCGACTCACACAATTTGCACTTTTGTATCTTTCTCACGCGCCGCATGGGTACAACTAGCCAATCGATCATTCATCACGCATCCAAAAAATCCATGGTGGCGATTCGATAGTCCTCCCCTTCTAAGTAGGCCACTTGACTCATGCCGATAATGCGGCTTTTCAACGGGTCTGTGACACCTAAAAGATCTCCTGAAACACTCTTGTACAAGTCAGGCGGCGCAAAATTACTCGTAAACAATGTCGGCAATTTAGCGGAAAAGCGATGATTGATGATACGAAACATCTTTTCAAGCGTAAAGGCATTAGCTCGTTCCTGGCCAATTTCATCAATGGCGAGTACCGGCACAGTGGAAAACGCATCAAGCATAGGCTCAATATCCTGACCATCCCCAATCATGCTGCGCAATCGATCAAACAACGCTTCAGCCTGTACAAAGATGCAAGGTACGTTACGCTCTTCCAGTCGATTGATCATCGCGTGAAGCAAATGGGTCTTGCCAACACCCGCCGGTCCGAAAATATACAATCCCTTGCTCACAGCACTGACCTCATACGTATTGGCCAGGGTCTCCGCCGCGCGATACATTTGCGCCTTTCTTTTTTTATGCTCCGACGGAAAATTCGCAAATGTAAGCTGTTTATCGTAGGGGTTTCGTACTGTATAAGCCTGGAAACGTGCAGCCTTTCGAACGGCAAGATAGTCGGTGTACGGTTTGCAATAATGAGTCTTTACAATAAGATCTCCATTATATTCTGCCAATCGGTTATACATACCTTTGGCATCACCGACCTTGCCGCAGTGCTCATACCCTGTACACTGTCCACAAATGCGTTCTTGTGCCAGATAATCCACCAATATAGGCTCAGCCCTAAGGATGGCGTCATCATCCACGGCTAACAACGCCAACTCAGGAATTGCTTTGCGCCACTCTTGCGGCGTCATATTTTGCGATTTGTGGGCCAAGGGTCTCTTCTCAAGCAGATCGCCAAGTTTTTCCCAAGTCATATCACAGACTCCGTGAACATTTTTTTCCTCCTCATGGCAACAAAAGGCGTTTCTTGCGAAACGAACACTCTGGATTGTTCCACGTACGTTTGGTGCCACAGTAAAAAAATCACGATGGCCCAAATTTTTCGCGCATGATCCCTCGTACCGGCTCGATGCTCTTCAAGCATAGCCAAGACATAGTCTTTGTCAAACAAATCATCTAGCTTGCTTGATCCAATTAAGTCGCGCACAAACGCATAGTGCTCATTTCTCAGCCATGTCCTCGTAGGAACGGGAAATCCTAACTTCTTTCGCTCAGCCACTTCTTTTGGCAAAATACCACGTACCGCCTCGCGTAAAACGTACTTCGTCGTGCCTTCTTCCAAACGATACCGCGCTGGAATTTGCGCTGCAAATTCAAAAACCTCTTTGTCCAAAAAGGGTACGCGAAGTTCCAGACTATTGGCCATGGTCATTTTATCAGCTTTCATCAGGATATCGCCAGGCAACCATGTATGAAGATCAATAAACTGCATTTTGGTCACATCATCAGCATCCGCAACCTGTTGGTAGAAAGGTTTCGTCACATCAAGGGAATTCAACGAATTTGCTTGCCTTACGAACGTACTTTTTTCCTTTTCATTAAATAGATAGGCATTGCCAAAAAACCGTTCTTCCACCGGTTTGGACCCACGCAGCAAAAAACTGCGGCCTTTCATGCCGACGGGAAACATCTGGGCAACTTCACCTAAAGTCCGTCTCATACCAGGCGGTAAAAAATCAAACATTCGCAAAGATAGCGGTTCTCGATATATCGTATAGCCACCGAAAATTTCATCGGCGCCTTCACCGGACAATACGACCGTCACATACTGACTGGCCAGTTCGGCAACAAAATATAACGCGATCGCCGAAGGATCGGCAACAGGTTCATCTTGATGATAGACAAGTTTTGGCAACATCTCCAGATAAGTCTTGGCACTAATGATCGTGTCCCGATGTTCCGTTTTGAGCAACCGTGCCGTTTCACGAGCATAGGCAATCTCACTCTGGCCGCCTGCTCCTTCAAATCCAACGGTGAACGTTTGAACATCCTCTATTTCACGAAGCAAAGCGACGATCGTGCTGGAATCGACCCCAGATGATAAGAAGGCTCCGCGAGCAACGTCACTGACCATATGCGCTTGTACGGATTCGCGCAAACGCTCGATGGTGCCTTGAACATAATAAGACATCGGGCGTTGCACTGCGGAAAAGCGCAACTGATAATACCGTTTTCTCGTTACCTGTTGTCCTTTGACAATCATATAATGCGCGGGAGGCAATTTGCTGATATCCGCAAACATCGTTCTTGGTTCCGGAACATACTGAAATGTCAGATAGTGCCAGAACGATTCGCGATCCACTTCCCTTGACACACCGGGTACCTGCAACAAGCTCTTAATTTCTGATGCAAAGGCGAAGGTCTGATCTGTTATCGTGTAATATAAAGGCTTTATACCAAATGGATCACGTGCGAGAAACAATTGTTCTTTTTTTGCGTCCCAAATGGCAAACGCGAACATACCGCGTAAGTGCTGAACGAAGTCTTCACCATATTGTTCATACAAATGAACGATAACTTCTGTGTCAGAATCTGTTTTAAATACATGCCCGAAGCCCTGAAGCATTTCCCGCAATGCCTGGTAATTATAGATCTCTCCATTAAATACAATCCAAATGGTCTCATCTTCATTGCAAAGCGGTTGGTGTCCTCCCGAAAGATCGATAATCGCCAAGCGCCGGAATCCAAGGCTGACCGGACCATCTATGAAATACCCTTCATCATCCGGTCCGCGATGGATTATGGCAGCCGACATCGCCTTTAGGACATCGGAGTTCTCTGCCCCGCCCAATCGATTCATGAGACCTACAATTCCACACACAATGCATTGCCCTCTTTCAATCCATGAATAAATTACAACCGATCACGCCACTCCATGTGTTTGGCTAATATCGCCGCTACAGCCAAGCCAGCTTCCGGCTGGCTCACACGGACATGTGAAAACGTATAAAGATCTTTTCTCGTCTCGTACAAAGCCTGAATCATTTTCACGCGATCACTGCCTTGGAGCAAGGGACGCTGCGAATCACCTGTCAGACGTGCGATCACCAGATCCAAAGGTGTGTCGACATGAACGGTGAAACAGCGGTTGCGCAAAAGTTCCCGGGTTTGTTCCGACAAGACAGCACCGGCACCAGTGACGAGCACCGCATGCTTTGCGACACACGCGGTTACAATATCATAAATCAGCTTACTTTCTATTTTGCGAAAGCCAGGTTCACCATCTTGCGAAAAAATCTCGCGTATCGTCTTGCCCGCATGTTGTTCAATGAGGGCATCCACATCAAAACATAAAAATCCATGCGACAACGCAAGCAATCTTCCTATGGTAGATTTGCCCGTACCCGTAAAACCAACCAATGCAATCACGCAGTCGACACCTCGCCCAAGGGCTTTTGCCCATACCCTACTTTAACACATTAGAAATAGCCAAGGCATCACCTTACGGATTTTCTAAGACATTGGACAATTGACCTGTCTTTGTATCAGCTACAGCCTGCACCGTCGCTGTTGCACCATCATCGCTGTATGCACGGACTTGTATCATCACACTTTGCACCCCTTGCGGTGATACAGAATAAGAGAAGAAACCCCCAGTGAGATCTTCATGGGGGTTATTGACGAAATTTCCACGCAAAACATCGGCTAGTGCCGTTTCAAGTCCGGCTTTTGCCAGATTTTTCGCTTCGTCACTGGCTTTTTCACTGGCAATCAATTCAAGTGTCGCATGTGACACCGTTGCTAGTGCAAGGGAGAGCACCGACACGATGGCAAGAACCATCAATGTCGACGGCAGTGCAAAACCGTTACCACTTCGGTTTGCCTTCCAAAAAGGCTGTTGACCATTCATAATTGACAATAAACCCTTCCCTTTCGCTGTATACAGACACTGTGACACCCACACGGGCCATGACGGTGTATTGCACCTGTTTTACATTGGCGGCCAAAACAGCCGTTCCCTTCCCATCGACGGAGCGATACACAAGACCTGAAACAGGATTGAACCGATAATCATAAACCAAACCATTATCCTGTTTAATCTGCAAGGAGGAACCATTGGCTGTTATGGACTGTGCTCCATGGATGTCGCGGCACAGTGCCTGCTGAAACAAAAATGCATCATGTTGTGACAACAGCTGTTGCAACGCATGTCTGCTGCTTGACACACTGACCAAGAGCACTGACAGACACGTCAATAAAACAATCATCGTTATGTTTAGTGATAGGATGTTTTCGACAAGCGTGAATCCCCCTTCAGATTCACGCCAAACTTGCTTATAGTGAAGTGATTTCACGAGTGTGCAACCACAATGACTCTGATTTGCCAAGCAGGGAATACGTAACAGTTACCCTCACATCACGCAACCCTTGTGTGATCATGGGCCACGATGATTGCGTACGAAAGACCATACCATTGTCTGTTGTTTCACTGTTCTCTGGAGGCACAACGCCTAACGCGAGCATGCGCGCATCCGTTTCCAATGTCCCTTGGGCAACAAAAAGTGCCATTTGCCGAGCACTTGCCCATTGCAATTTGGTTAAGGCAGCTGAATCTACTGCAAAAAATACACTAAGCAGTATTCCTGCAAGAATGACGGCAACCATGGATTCAGCAAGATTCACAAGAATATCTCCTTTATCATGAAAGTGCCCCTGTGATCATGTGCGATAAGATACGCATTTCTCCGTACTGCAAGTAAATCACCACGTTTTGCACATCACCTTCAGGACTTGTCAAGGCTGCTTGTCCGCTTTGATTGACGAACCCTAGTGCGTCATAACGTACGGTAGACACAGGCAAGTGCAGGTACCCTTCGGCATACCCCGTCTTTGCGCCAAACGGTATGACAGGTCCGGCGCCTGTGACAGGATCATATAATTGATAAAATGGCTGATACGGTGAAAAACGCACCTCTTCATAATGCTGCCACTGTATCGCCCGCGCTTGCTGCAGGCACAATTGCGAAACGATCTGGGCGGTTGTTGTCCTAAGCTCGGCGCGATCAAATGCACCTGCAAAACCAGGCAAAGTGCAAGCGGTCACAACGCTGACAATCCACAAGGAGACCATCGACTCAAACAACGTAAAACCATCTTCGGCGGACTTTTTCGTTGCCTGTTTTTTATTCATTGATCGCCCAATTCGCCATGCGTTGAGCACGTGACCGTAGCCGTTAAACCGTCAGGCGATATGGTAATCTGATAGTCGCCTCCACTAGCACAAGATGGCGTGCTATCCAGATAACCATTGTGCTTCAAATCGGCGAGAATCGCTGGTGCTGTACTCTCCGTTGGGTATGTATGATAGTCA
>JAKACU010000010.1 GCA_021821185.1 Bacillota bacterium | reverse complement strand
TTCGCCTTTACAGGGGAAAGTTTTCGATTACGTCATGCTTTATCTCAAGCATCGTCGTAATCTTCAAAATACTATGTTGGCAGTGTCATGCATAAATTCGTTGCGAATCTCTGCATTTTCTACTTGCGAAAAACACGTATGAGTACGATTTTCGAGCTAAGATTACCTATGAACGTGATCATGATGCATTGACGGGAATTTTGAATCGACGAGGATTTATTGACTGGCTCACACGTAAACAAGAGGAACAGGTATATGGTCTTTTGGTGATTTTGGATTTGGATGATTTTAAGTATGTGAATGATACTTTTGGGCATGAAGTGGGGGATGCTATTTTAGTTGAGGTGGGAAAGCGACTGTGCAATTTTGTTAATGTAAAAGATCTTGTAGTACGTTGGGGTGGTGATGAGTTTCTTGTCGTTATCCCTTCTATGCAATTATCAGAAGCTCGAAACTATGTAGTAGAACTCCATCAACATGTGATCAATCATCCGATAACTATTCTTGATCCAAAACAGGACATCGTAGTTCGTGCCAGTATAGGTGTGGCAGAAGGACGAATTCAGGAAGACTTGTTTCGACAGGCGGATCATGTCTTACTTGGTGTCAAACGTCATGGGAAAAACCGAGTAGGTTTTATGGGGGAATTTGATCAACAGAAAATGCAGAGACAACAGGGAACCATTGAACTCTTGCGGCCCAATTTGCAGTGGGTTGGAGACAGTTTGCTATATCTGATGGCATTCTCACTCAAAGGTTTTTTATTAACTGATGAGAATCACTTGATTGTTGAGTCCAATACTTCATTTCAAAAAATGTCTGGATATTCTCGCTTAGAGATCATCGGTCAAAAACCAGCTTGTTTTGCATCGCCAGATCACTTTAATACGATGCAATATCCTGTCATGTACTCCATGCTGGAAAAACAAGGGTTCTGGGAAGGGCAATTTGTCAATCGTCGCCCAGATGGGACGACATGGTATGCCAATGAAATGATTACTGAGATTCGCGTTGGAGATCAGGTGATTGGGTACTGGGCATTGGTAACTGCGGAAGAGGTGGCTTTGTAGGTTCAGAATAATTCAAGGTAACTCATGTTACGAACAACGAATGAAATTGTTACGAATGAAGGAATCCAGACAAAAGATTGGCTTGCCAACGGCACGCCAATCTTTTGTTGGTAGTGGGATTCAGCCTCATTACTGAGTAAGCGCATTTTTTTCTAGTAGGCCGCCAACTCCTGATCATTAATAACTACAACTAATTGGTCATTGTTTTGAACTACTCCCAAAACTAGATCGGAAATCTCGTCGCGCATTTCAAGTTGATCCTCAGAGATATCCTGCACATCTAGCGCTTCATCTACGACAAAGGCAGTCTGCCCGATCACCATCAAACGTGTGTCTTCCGTAAAATCGCCTAATGGAAAATGCAGTATGGAACGCAAATCAGCCACTGTCATAACAACACCGCGCAAATTCATTATCCCTACGACATGTTCTGGCGCATGAGGAACCGGACGAATCGGTTGAACCTTTTCGATCGATCGTACAGCCTCTACGGCAACGGCGTACAACTCCTGATCGATGCGAAACGTGACGAGTTTCATATGTTGTCCTCCTCAAGAGGTTCCTTGAGTGATTCCATGTGTGGTGCTTCAGGTAGAGTTTCGCCGAGGGGTTCTTTGATCCATGACACCTTAAATTGTGAAGACTGATCGGTAAGATTGACGGCGTGTTCCGCTAAATTATTGCTCGAGGTCGCGATTTCTTCCATAGCGGCTGTCTGCTGTTGTGCGGTAGCTGATACCGAGCGAATCTCATCTGCCACTTGGTTGGATAGTTCGACCATGCCTTGAACAGTCGACTGGACAGCGGAAGCATGATTGTCCATCGTTTCAGAGGCATTCGATACGGAGTGAATTTGTTCTAGTACCCCTTGCAGACGTTCACCGATACTCTCAAAGACAGAACTCACTTGCTGCATAGCATCGGTTCCTAACGATACTTGACGTTTTTCTTCGTTAGCTGCCGCAACAGATTCTTCCGTTTCTTTTTGCATTTCAACGACGAGAGATGCAATTTGCTGTGCAGCAGCTCGGGAATTTTCAGCGAGTCGACGTACTTCGTCTGCTACGACCGCAAAACCGCGTCCTTGTTCCCCTGCTCGTGCTGCTTCAATAGCAGCGTTTAACGCTAAAAGGTTTGTCTGTTCCGCGATTTCATTAATCATTTGAATGATCTTTCCAATTTCACTAGAACGGCCATGCAAGCGTTCGATGCGTTCAAAGTTTAGGTTGACATTGGACTGAATCGCATGCATTTGATCGAGTGCTTTATTGACCGTAGCATCTCCACGATTTTTTTGTTGGGCGAGTTCAGCTGAGTAGGTTTGCGTTACGTCGGCGCTGTTTGCGACCAAGTGAATCGTAGATAGCAATTCGTCCAATGTTTGCGCCATTTGATCGGCATTGTCACTTTGCTGTTGGGCAATTTCCGCCACACGTGATGCAGATGTTGCCAAATGTGTTGAGGATGCGGCGACTTCTTGTGTCGTTGCCGTTAATTCTTGCGATGTTCCGCCAAGATCAGCAGATGTAGCCTGGATGCGGGAAATAAGAGCAGTCATTGTTTCTTTCATGGCGACAAATGAATCAGCGAGCGCTTGGGTTTCTCTATGTCTAGCCTTGAAGTTGCTTTTTTTCGTAAAATCTCCATTGGCCATTTCACTCGCCGCTTCAACGAGCGGCTTTAATGCACCTGTAATTTGCCTTGACAGCACATAACCGATGATTGCAGAAAGAATGATAACGACAACAACGCCTGCAACTTGCGCCATGTTAGAGGTGGCAAGACTGGAATCAAGAGCGGTTTGTTTTTGATGCACCGTCGCGATAACTGAACTGGTTAACGTCAGGAGTGGTTGATCAATGTTGTTGATGGGAACCAAGGCAAACGGCGTCTGCGCTTCTGTGACGATATCCTTAAGTGTCGTGGTTGTCTGCATCGATTGCATCGTCGTAAGTCCAATCGCAATGTTCGCTAGATATTGTTGCCACTGAGTCACGAATTGATCGATGTATTGGTTATATTCCTGGCGATGATGAGGGGAAGTTTTGCTGATCAAATTTCGCAAGGAAGAAATCTGCTGATTGGTTTCCGTGACATCGTTTGCGTACTCCTGATAGTACTGGTCTTGAACAGGAAGGTTGTGCGATAAAAGATACCGCGCAGCATCGCTGTCGGTCATACGGACATCGTAACCAAGCGCTTGGGCTTGACTCAATAGCACCTCATCCTGGTTGATGATGTTCATTGCCAGTCCCATAGTTGCTCGTGACTCGTAGGTCACTACCCCCATACTGGCCATAATAACAATGATCAGTAAGACGAACCCACCGTATAATTGGCTGCGTATCGTTTTCATCCAGTTTCTCTCCTAGGAACTATAGAATCATGAAGCTATTCGATGAAAGAATTTGCGTCGATAATTAATGCAACATCACCATCGCCGAGGATCGTTGCTCCCGCAAAATAGGGGATGGTTTTTAACTTTTGATCGAGCGTTTTTAAGACAACTTCGAATTGACCGATTAACTCATCCACGACGATGCCAACCACTTTTTCACCGCGATTGACAAATACGACAAAACTTTGCTGATCAGGTTCAGGTTCACCAAAGACCTGCCCAGCTCGAATAAGTGGAACCACTTTGCCACGCCAAATCACAACTTCATCGCCATGCACAGTTTTGGCATTTTGCAGTGTGTCTGTCTCTGCAATGCTACTGATGGGAATAAGGTAGGGATGTGCCCCTATACGCACCATTAAACCGTCCATGATCGCCAAAGTCATTGGTAAGCGAACAACAAAACGCGTGCCTTTACCCACCTCAGAGAAGATATCAACCTTGCCTGATAAGGATTCGATCTTCGCTCGCACAACATCAAGACCCACCCCACGCCCGGACAGATCACTAATCGTATCTGCGGTCGAAAAGCCTGATGCAAAGAGGAGTTGGTGCACCTGATGATCAGTTAGATGATCGCTTGCTTTGATGAGGCCGCTATCAACAGCCTTTTTAAACACTTTTTCGCGATCGATACCGCGTCCGTCATCTTCGACTTCGATAAAAACGTGATTGCCTGCAGCATAGGCGCGTAAGGCGATATTTCCTTTTTCAGGTTTACGTGAAAGTTGCCGGTCGATAGGAGCTTCGATGCCATGATCGAGAGAATTTCGCAACATGTGCATAATGGGATCCCCAATTTCCTCGACAACAGTGCGATCAAGTTCGGTATCTTGACCGGTGACGGTAAACTCCACTTCTTTATGCAACTGTTGAGCGGTATCTCGAACCATGCGAGGAAAGCGGTTAAACACACTCTCGACAGGTACCATGCGAATGGACATGATCAGTTCTTGTAGTTGACTCGACAACCGACTCATATGGTCTACCGTCTCCGTTAAACCCGTGTGTCCAATCTCGGCACGAATTCGCTCAAGTCGCGTCTTGTCAATAACAAGTTCGGATACGAGGTTCATCAAGTCATCAAGTTTATCGGTATCGACGCGAATGGTGTTCATCTTGCGCCGCTCTTGCACAGAATTTTGTGCCTTCGTGCTCATGACAGCACTTTGGTTTGGACCTCGTACAGCATGGTCATTTTCTTGTTGCCATTCGCGAAGCTCAACAATCTCCAGTTCTGCAACATGATCGATAGCATGGTGAATGGTTTCGATAGGATCGTTTGACCACATGACGAACAGCACATACCGATCCATTAGCTCTTGCTCAATTTGCTGCACATGAGGATTGGTAAACAAGAGATGATTTTGACCGCCAACAGCTTCAAATAAGGTAAATACACGTGCTCCTTTCATTTGACATGTCTGTGAGAGAAGTACACCCACTTCGTACACATGGATCCCTTGCTTAAGCGCCTGTTCGATCACGGATTTTACAGCTTCATCTTCGGTAACGTGGCGATCAGTTGGTAATAGATTGTCCGTTCGCGCAAAGGTGGTGTCCGCTTGTTTAGTCCATTCGGACATCGCTACGATAACGATCTCCGAGATAATCGAAAGAGACCTACCGATCGCTTCGACGTCCTCTGTGCTTGCAAGAACGACAGTGATGTTGCCTTGGTAATCACCTGCATCAAGGATTGACGCATCAGGAACGGTATGTAGTATTTGATTTTGATCAATGCGTTGGAGCCATTGCGCAAACCTTGCCAAGGGCATGAGGCAATCCTTCGTAAAACCAATCTCAATTTCGTAGACACGATACCCTTGATCAATGACTCTTTGCGCTACAGTTTGAATTACATCACTATCTATAGAACCCTGTGCCACTAAGGATGGAACTGACACGGATGTGCGATGTTGCTGTTTTTGCGCCACAGGAGATTTTGCTGTGGCAAGTTCTCCGACGACCTGTTGAAAACCTATGTCAGGTTCTTCACCCGATGATTCGATACCGTCTAAAAGCCCTTCGAGTAAATCAAGAGCATGCAACAGGGCACTGACCACGGGTGTTGAAACAGATAGCTTTCCATTGCGAAGATCATCTAACAAGTTCTCTGCTTTATGTGTGATCTCGCCCATGCGGTTAAATCCCATGGTCATAGACATACCCTTTATGGTGTGCGCGGCACGAAAGATCGTGGCTACGGCAGATGTATCTCCCGTTTTTTCCATGTCGATCAAACCGTCGGACCAGGCCTGCAGGTGCTCCCTTGTCTCATCGATAAACATCGATAAGTATTCTTGATTCATTCAGTTCACTCCTTGAACCCGGTAACAGATCATACTCGTTGTTAATGTTGGATGAATACACATTTCGATTTTCTCAGTTGACATTCCTGCCAAAGAATCGACAAATAACAAAAAAAGGCGCACAGTGTGCGCCTTTTAGTGCTTTTTCTACATTAGGAAGCAAATGTGAGGCTGCCATAGGTGGCAATGGCAGGTTGTGTAAATACCCAACTGTTCGCTGGAGTTTGAGCAGCATTGTAAAATACGTACGCGCCAGGAATAATATCGTTACCAGCAAGAACCTGTTGTGCGGCTTGCTGATCTTGTGCCGTGGGTTGTACTTTATAAATCCAGCCATTGGCTACACAGGTAAATTGGGCATGACCATTAATCGTTTGAAAAATAACGCCTTGTACAGAACTGGCATAGTAGGGTGAGTGCGTTCGATTCATGATCACTGCACCTACGGCCAGTTTTGCAGCATAGGGTTGTCCAGTTGCTTCTGCTGCGATAACTCTTGTCATCCAATATAAGTTTGTGGAATTTGATGCTGTTCCGCTACTTACTGTTGGCGTAGAGGCCATAGACGTTGACGGTGGAAGAGCAAGGACTTGACCCACTTGTAAATTCGTCACATTAATCGTGCTATTGGCAGTTTGAAGTGAACCTAAAGCGATGCCTAGACGATGAGCGATTAACCATTCGGTGTCACCCGGTTGAACCACATACGTGTTGGGGGCCGAAGCATTTGGCACTGATAAAACTTGGCCTACTTGCAAGTTATTAGCAGGAACGGTTGGGTTGGCTGCCTCTAAAGCTGCCATGGAGACATGCAACTTATTGGCGATAATCCAATATGTGTCTGATGCTACTACGGTATACGACGATGAAGTTGCGGCGAACGTTGGCACACTATAAGTAAGCGGTACCATAGCAGTAAGAGCTAGCACGGCTACCATTTTCTTTAGTTCGATTATCATGATGCCTCCTCAGGGGTTGTCTGCTCGAGCTGTGGCTATACCATAACAAATCCAGTCGGAAAAAATCCAGTTAAAGATTTTGGCAATAGCAGTCGAAAGATTTCTCAATAGGATTCAGCGACTTCGACAGTATTTTTATGGATATGCTGTTATGGTGAGACACAAAGCCACATGAAAATGAGAGATCGCGAGGGAACATCCCATGGGTCGATGTATGGAAGTGTGGTCACCGCTAAAATGGGTCGGCGTCCGATTTTTTATTGATGATGAGGGTACTTGGTGGGTGCGTACCGGAAGAGGGCGCCGCCGAAAAGTTTAGCTTGTGGCCAAATAAAGTGGTTGCAAGAACAATATTTCTTCATGGAAGTAAGTCCCGTTTATCTTTATTGCATTGTTTTATATAGGCTATAACCATCTCGTCGAGTTGCAAGGATAAAGTCATGAGACGCTGATCTTGGAAGTTTTCAGTCATGGCGTAACAATCGCTCATTTTTTTGCGCAAATTCTCCATCGCTTGTAAAGACTTGCGATGGGACGCAGAAGCTGGCTTCATAAGCCCATCCTTTCTTGCCAAAAGGGTATGTTATGATCATACCACAGAGACATATCTTTGGAGGCGAAGGTGTTTATGAAGTATTTTATTGGTATTGTTCCGAGTACTGAAACAGCAGCAGCCATTGATCAACTTCGTCTCCAGTTTTGTGCAAAATTAGTTCATCATCTTGAACCGCACATTACGGTTGTTCCACCATTTGAAGCTTTTGAAAAGCAACAGTGGATGGTAGAGATGAATCAAGCCGTCCATTCATTTCCAGATTTTTCATTACAACTTGGGGAACCCTTTTTCTTTGGAAAACGCGTATTGTCATTTTACGTGCAAGATGTCAGCGATGTTCTTACTGCCCTTGTGAGCAGCTTGAAGGATACGCAGGAAATCAGTGATCGTGACACACGACCATACCATGCTCATCTGACTTTGGCCATGCAGTCGTTTGGAACATCGTTTGAGCAAATGCTCGAGATGAAGGATAAAGCGAAAGAGTTACTTTTAGTATTGCCACCTTTATATGTGGAAGAACTGATTGTTTTCGCGCGGGAAAAATCAGGTTGGGCTAGAAAGAGTACGCTTTCCTTAAGTAAATAAAGCACTGAAGGAAGGTGCCTTCAGTGCTTTATGACAATGGTACATTTTTGCAGGCTTAAAATGCTTGTTCCATTGCATGGACAAGCGTAGCAGTTACGTCAGGCACCGTATGGCGTTCGATTTGATGTCGTTCGACAAGATGCTTGAAGTTGCCATCGTTAAATAACGCGATGGAGGGTGATGATGGACGATACCCCGTAAAATAGGCGCGTGCTTTTTCGGTTGCTTCGATGTCACGACCTGCGAATACTGTGAACAGGTTATCGACAGGCCCAAATTGCTCTAGTGCTTCTTTGACCGCGGGTCGGGCAATTCGCGCTGCACATCCACAGATGGAATTGACAACAAATACCGTCTTTCCTTTCGCTTGTGCGAGTGCTTGGTCAACCTCTTGTTGTGTATGGAGTTCTTTGAAACCGACGCTCGTCAACTCTTCGCGCATCGGTGTAATGATTTCGTCATACTCTGGTGAATCATATGCCATTTCGTTTCCCACCCTTTGCAACTCTAGATGTAGAAACATCTCGTTGCCTTTTGGCATTAGTATAGCACATTTGGACTATTCAGAGGGTTCATCTATCGCTTCAATTTCAAGATAAAGGAGTTTTGAGTCTTCATCATAGGCGAATAACTCAGCATAACGTCCCCATGTAATTAAGGCGTCTAACTGTGATTGGGCATCATCTTTGCCCAGGTTTTTCTGTAAAATTTCAAGGAAAAACTCGCGCGGCATCTGGCTGTTGCGCTTTGATTGCAAGACCCACAAGATGCGTTCCATAAAGGGGACATGATGCAATGCCTGTTGGCGAAAGATAGTCTTCCTTTCCAACACCGTAGCATCAGCCACTTGTTTGCCGATCTCTGTGAGCTCAAAGTCACCCTGCGTGACGATGCCAAATTCAAAGATGCGACAAGTTTCTACGATGGGTAAAAGATCCTCCAAGTCAAATGCCAAAGATTCTCCGATTTTATACAAATCGACTTTTCCACCGAGATCATCCACCAGTTCGATAAATCCAGTCACCGCACCCGATGATACATCAGGCAAAGGCGTAATTTTGCGTACGGTAGGTTGTGCCTGTTCTTGTAAAATGGTTTTCAGTTCCTTTTGTTGCGTCAATACAGAATACAATTCATCCACCAGACGGGTAAATGGTTCAGACTTCTTATCTCGCCAATGCGCTAGTGTGATGGGCACATGTGTAACAATACGAGCAGGATCTCGTGATAATACCAGTGCGCGATCAGCCATATAGACGGCTTCTTCAATGCCATGAGTGACGAGCACGATGGCTTTGGTAGGAATTTTTCCACTTTGCCATAGTTCTAATAGATCGCGTTTAAGATTTTCTGCTGTCAAAACATCAAGCGCAGAAAAAGGTTCATCCATCAACAAAAGATCAGGTTCCATAACGAGGGCTCGCCCTAAACCAACGCGTTGACGCATGCCGCCCGACAGTTCCTTAGGATAAGCAGATTCGAAACCGTCCAGACCGATCATGTCAATGGCCTCAACCGCTTTATCCCGTTTTTCTTGTCGCGAAAGTTGTGCGTAGCGAAGACCTAGCGTGACGTTTTCAAGTACAGTCAACCAGGGAAACAAAGCAAACGATTGAAACACCATGCTGACGCCAGGATTGGTCCCCGAAAAGGGCCGCCCACGATACAACACCTCTCCTGAGGTGGGAGAAACGAGACCTGCCATAATACGAAGTAAGGTAGATTTGCCTGATCCAGACGGACCAAGCAATGCGATGAAGTCGCCTTCAGAAACTTGCAAGGAAATATCGCTTAAAACGCGTATATGATTACCGTTGGCGCCGGCAAAATCTTTTGTGATATTTTTTAAGTCGACGATTGGTTGCATCACAGATCTCCTTACTCGAGATGGTACTTAGTTTCTGCCATATGATGAAGCTTTCGCCATACAAAACGATTAATAATCACAACGTAAATCGACATGACAGCGATTCCCCACGTGATCTGAGCCCAATTGCCGTTTGTGGTGGCATTTGCGATGTAAGAACCCAAGCCAGATGCGGCCAGCGTATGGTCTTTCCAGGTCACGATTTCTGCCACGATGCTCGCATTCCATGCTCCTCCGCTAGCTGTAATGCCACCGGTTACGAGATAGGGAAATATCGCGGGTAAAATCAGCGTCTTCCAACGTGTAACACTTCGCAGTTGTAAGATTGAAGAGGCCTCTTTTAATCCGCTGGGGATGGCCATGGCGCCAGCGATGACGCTAAACAAGATGTACCACTGTGTTCCTAGCATCATGAGTGGAATGGCACCCCATTGAAAATTAACATGCAGTTGCAAATACAAAAGGGTGACGAGCGGGAAGATAGCGTTACTAGGAAATGATGCTGCGATTTGCACGATGGGTTGCATGATTCTTGACAAACGGCTATTCATACCAATAGCGACACCGACTGGAATAGTCCAAAGGGCGCCAAGAATGGTCCCCGTAAGCACGCGCAAAAACGTGTAAAAACCAAGTTTAAGCACGTTAAGTATCTCGAGTAAGCCAAGCGACGCAACCTCATGGACTGCTGCAAGCGCATAATGAAGGCTAAATAGCATGATGAGGATGGCTAAACCGGTATACAACAAATTCCTCACGATACGGTTGAGGCGTGATTTTTCCCGGCGTAGGGGACGTCGGTTGGGTAGGACAAATGTTTCTTGTATCTTGTATAGACTAGGCGTTGCCATTTGTATAACCGATTGGACAAACGTAGAGCGACGAAGCAGTTGTAGAAACCAAGATGAGGGCGGGTCTTCTGATTCATTCATATCCAATTTGAACTTCTGCGACCATGCCACCAGGGGTCGCCATACAAATTGATCAACGACAACAATAACGATAATCATGGTGATAATTCCGTAGACCAGAGCCGTAACGTTGCCGTGAAGGATGGCTGTGGCCATATAAGAACCGATGCCAGGTAGTTGGATCGTATTATGTAGCACACTGATTGATTCAGATGCAGCTAAGAAAAACCATGATCCACCAAAAGACATCATGCTATTCCAGATCAGTCCGATCATACTATAAGGAACTTCTAAAGTGCGAAAACGAGCCCACGGACGCAGTCGATAGATGTTGGCCGCTTCACGTAAATCACTTGGGAGCATTGTTAATGACTGATAAAAGCTAAACGTCATATTCCATGCCTGTGCTGTAAAAATGGCAAAGATGGATGCACATTCAGCGCCTAGTTCAGAACCGGGGAAAAGGTGCAGAAACCCCGTTACCGTCACCGATAAAAAGCCAAGTACTGGAACGGACTGAAGAATATCAAGAGCAGGAACCATGAGCTTACCCGCGAATTTATGATAAGCCGCAATACGACCGTAAATGAGAGCAAACAGGAGGGATAACAAGTAAGCGATAAACATGCGCAGCAAAGAACGTCCTGCATAATACGGTAAATACGCAGGATTCAAATGAATTGTAGGGTGCACCGCCGCCGACAGGGGCTCGACCATACCTTTGCCTAAGTCAAGCACGGCGTACAGAACACCTACGATAAGGATAATAACGATCAGATCAGGCCAACCAATTCGACGATTCAAAGCATCACCCCTGTCTTTCACACACTATTGTACAATATACGGCAGGCGTGTGTGAAACGACAGGTGATGCTTGGTCAAATCTCAGTTTCAGCTACCATAGTGTCGCTTTTTGCCAACTTTTTTGTGCGTTTTCTCCACCAGAAAACGGCCACTAACGCAACAACGATAACACCTGCTACAATAGATAGGCGTGGGTGCGCCTTAACAAGGCCAACGATAAAGTTCCATTTAGCACCGATCGTAGCACCGACGAGTATAAAGGCGCTGGACCATAAAGCTGCTGAGATAAGGGTTACAAACATATAGAGGCCTAAGCCCATCTTATTCATGCCAGCTACATAGGCGATCATTACACGAATTCCTGCAATAAAACGCCCAATACCAAGGATGGCAATCGAATAACGCCGAAATGCGTGCTCTGCCTTGACTAGCTTCGCTTCATCAAGTTTGACGTACTTACCGTAGCGCAACAAGACAGGACGACCCACGTAGGATCCTATGAAGTATCCGATCAAAGAACCTACCCAGGATCCTGCCGTGGCAATGATTATCAATGGCCACAATTGGAATAATCCTTTATGCCACATTACCCCAGAAATTACTAAAATTGTTTCTGCGGGAAAAGGGATCAAAAGAAATTCCAAGATTAATGCGATAATGACACCGAAGTAACCATAATGCGAAATAATGACATAAGGGGACATGCCCACCATCCCATCTAAGAGTGGCTTTATCTCGCCATTTACTACTATAGACGAAAAATGCTGCTTAGTTGTTCATTGTAATCGAAATACAATATTATTATTGTACACATGCGATACAACAAAGGGAGAAGACAAGCCTGTGGAGCAACGTAAAAGTACGCTTTCAAGCATTGAATTATTTCAGGATTTGACGCAGGATCAACTGCAGCGGGTACAACTGATCGCTACGGAGCACAAGTATGCGCGTGGGGATTATGTATTTATGGAAGGACAAAAAAGGGAAAATGTTTACTTTGTTGAACGGGGATTGATCAAGATCTTTCGCGTTGATGAGGAAGGGCGTGAACATATCGTGAATATCCTCGGGGCTTCGCAAATGTTTCCCCATGTCGGTTTTTTTGATGACAGCCCGTATCCTGGGACGGCAGAAGCCATATCGCCAAGCCACTTGATCGCGATCAGCAGCACCAAATTTGAGGTACTTCTAAACGAAGATGTAGAAATTGCGCGTTCTGTCATGCGTATGATGGGCAAAATGATTTTGCAATTGCAGGCAAAGTTGCGTGAGCTGGCATTGTTTGATGCGCGCGAACGCGTGGGGGCCCTTGTACGTCATTTTGCGGAAGAATATGGGCAGTTGCGTTCCGACGGTATCCACGTTAAATTGCCTGTCACTCACTCAGAACTCGCCCATATGATCGGGATGAGTCGCGAATCGGTCAATCGCATTTGGAATGAAATGCGACGGGAAGGATTGCTTGCAGGGGATAAAGAGGAATGGATTGTTGATAAGAATTGGTACACCTCATTTATTCAGTCGTGAGCCATAGCACAACATCGTTGGTTGGTTTGCTGTACTGTAGGGTGCGAAAGGAGCGAGAAGCATGGTAGATTTACAACAGGTAAGAGAAGCTTTGACATCTGTGTTTGATCCGGAATTGAACCTCAATGTTGTCGAATTAGGACTCGTGTACGATCTGCAAGAACCAAAAGATGGAGATGTCGTGGTTACCATGACGATGACAACACCAGGATGTCCTATGCATGATAGTATCAGTAGTTCTGTGGAATGGGCTGTGATGCAGGTTAGCGGCGTGGCCGGTGTGCGGGTAGACGTTGTTTGGGATCCACCGTGGTCGCCTGATTTGATGACGGATGAAGCAAAAGAAAAGTTGGGGTACCTTTAGAAAATTTCTTCAAAAACAAGGAGCTTACGGGTGACCGTAGGCTCCTTGTTGCATTCTTACACGCGAGCAATCTTGATTCGGAACGTTTCTGGACCTTGCTCAATATATTCCCAGCTAAATTTATCTTCACGCTCTAGGCTAAATTGATAATGAAGGGGCACCGGATCATGATCGTTGATAAGCAGCATAGCTTGACCTGGCTCTAAGCTGTCAAACGTCTCAAAAATCACCTTGTGTTTTTGATGCGGTGGGTATTCGGTTGCGTTAACCGTTTTTGCAAATTCACTCATGTGGAATTCCTCCTGCTAACTAGGTTGTATCTAACGCATTTAGCATGCCACGATTTTGTTTTATGTACTGTGATCTATTTCTCAATTTTGTCGGATTTGTAACGAACATGGTACACTATTTTACAAGGAAAGGAGGTTTTTGTATGGAATTGATGCAAAAAGAGGTTGTTCTTGAAGCTTTACAACAATTTATTGGGAAGAGCGCTTATCTGCATATGGAAGTTAATCCAGGGGCCTACCTACGCAACAGTAAGGTGCGGATAAGTGACGTTCATGTGTTAGGAGACAATCCGTTTCGAATCTATTTACAACTCGATGATGGGCAGGCCTTACTACAGATGGACAATGTGACGCATATGCTAATCACACAAGAGATGGTGATCACCACAGGTTATGACGAGTATGGCAGGTTAGCCAGGACGATAGAGGTAGCTATGACACCATTTGACGTTGTAGGGGGAGAATAGCTGATGAGTACCCTTGTTGCGGTATTTGCGCACCCTGATGATGAGACGTTTATTTGTGCGGGTGGACTTGCCAGGGCGTCAGCTGACGGCCATCGTGTGGTCTTAGTATGTGCTACAAAAGGTGAAATGGGCAGACGCATGGGTATTCCTCCAACAGCAACGCGAGAATCGATTGCAACCGTACGGGAAACGGAGTTACGTGCAGCCTGTGCGTATCTACATATCGATACGTTGCATTTGCTTTCCTTGCGAGACAAATCCTTGGAAATTCAACCGCTTGATTCGATGGTGGACAGAATTCTTGCGCATCTTCGTGCAGAGCGTCCGCAAAGTGTGTTGACGTTTCATGAACAACTCGGTGGTCACCCTGATCATTGTACGATTGGCAAAGCAACGACGCTCGCCTTTGCGACCTATAAGATAGAAAATCCGCAAGTAAAGTTATTTTTTGTTGCATGGCCGGCGTTTGCCAAAGATCCGAAAAAGCATGGATTGATGGCACAACAATTATTTCAAGTGGACATTGAAAAGCAACTCAATCAAAAGTTGCAAGCTTTTCGAGCCCATAAGACGCAATCTGATATGAATGAGTGGGTTTGGAAGGACGATGGTGCGGCGATCTCAACCATGGATACCTTTGAATGGTTTATCCAGGCACAGGAGCCTTTTGACCAGTCTATAACCGCACTTATTTAGGAGTGTATAATATGTTATCGTTCACTACAGCCAATCAGAGTTGGCTGTTGTTGATTGTTCTTTTGAGCATTGGTTTACTTCTTGCCAAAGTGACAGAAGGGCCACGCATACCGGATGTTGCGGCGTATTTGGTCGCAGGTATTGTGCTAGGTCCACAGGTTTTGGGCGTTATTCATGAGCCTGCAGCCACACAGATGAACCAATGGATTCTGATGTTTGGCGCTGTGATGATCTTGTTTGACGGTGGACGCCATGTGGCTTTGTCGATCCTCCGTGAGACATGGTTGACCGTGGTCATGCTAGCTACACTGGGGGTATTGCTTACAGCAGGTACTGTTGCTGTTGTGGCGCACCTTGTGTTTGGAGGCAGTTTGCTTCTCGCACTTTTGCTCGGATCCGTTGTGGCTTCAACGGATCCAGCCACCTTGATTCCTGTGTTTCGTCGTGTGCCCGTCGTTGCTAGATTACAACAAACCTTAGAGGCAGAGTCAGCGTTTAACGATGCTACGGCAGCTGTTCTATTCTCAACATTGGCTTATGCCGCCAGTGGTCACGTCATCACGTGGACATCCGTTGTCTCTTCGTTTATGTTCAGTGCAGGTATTGGGGTACTTTCCGGAGCAGCGGTAGCAGCACTGGGGATTTTGGTGATTTCTACGACGCGTTTTGGAGTGTTACGTGAGTACTCATCGGTTGTGTTCTTGATGGTAGCCATGGCTTCCTACCAAGTTGCTTCTGTATTGCAAGGCAGTGGGTTCATGGCTGCCTTTGTTGCTGGTCTCCTTGTAGGTAATGCAAAGCCACTACATGTGCCGATCGCAGCATTGACGGAGCAACATGCCGAACATTTTTTTCATGCGATTACGTTAATTTTTCGCATAATAATTTTTACACTTTTGGGTACGCAGGTACAATTTCACGATATGGTACAAAACTTTGGCGGTTTATTGTTGCTTGTACTTGTCTTGATGCTTGTAGCGCGACCCATCACCGTCTTTGTCTGCGTGACATCGGATCGTAAAGCGAAGTTTACCTTACGGGAGCGGCTTTTCATGTCGTGGGTGCGCGAGACGGGTGTCCTTCCCGCTGCCTTATCAGGTATCTTACTTGTAGAACACGTACCGTGGAGTCACCGCATTGCAGCCGTCACATTCTTGGCTATCCTGCTGACGATCATTATCCAGGCCACGAGTATGCCATGGATCGCGGACAAATTGTCACTCACTGTGCACGAAGTGGAAGAGGAAATATAGCAACCCGCCCATAGGCAATCGCCTACAGGCGGGTTTCATCATGCTAACGTAATCGTGGAAAAACCTTGAAGTTCACAGACTTGCCCTTTGATCTTTAACCAAGTGGTCACGTCAGATTCGTTTTGAACGGTGATCCCTTGCCCTTTCATTTGCACAAAGAGCCTTGCACCGCGGTACATCACGGTAAAGGAGAGCGACGCCCACTCTTTAGGCACGGAAGGGTTGAGCACAAGTTGACCATCGCGTACGCGCAGCCCGCCAAAACCGTAGACGACAGACATCCAGGTGCCGGCCATGCTGGTAATGTGGCAACCATCTTCTGTATCCTTGTTGTAGTTATCAAGATCTAGCCGTGCGGTACGTAAATACATCTTGTAGGCCGTCTCGTTGTAACCAAGTTCGCATGCTAAGATGCTATGCACACAAGGCGACAAGGAGGATTCGTGAACCGTAATCGGCTCATAGAAATCAAAGTTGTGTCGTTTTGTTTCAAGATCGTACTGATCACCAAGGAAAAACAATCCTTGTAATACATCGGCTTGTTTGATATAACACGATCGAAGAATACGATCCCATGACCAGTGCTGGTTAAGTGGGAGATCTTCTTGTGGAAGATCCGTGACAGGAATAATCTCTTTATCAAGGAAGCCATCCTGTTGCAAAAATATTTGACGGGCTTCATCCACTGGGTAATACATGTTTTGCACAATTTCTTTCCACTGGTCGAGTTCTTCGTCCGCTAGGGACAACTGAGTACGAATTTGTGTGAGACGTGCAGGATTCTCCCTTTGTACTTGGTCCATAGCTTGCAATGTGTATTCCATGGTCCAAGTAGCCATACGGTTTGTATACCAATTGTTGTTGACATTATTTTCGTATTCATTCGGGCCTGTCACGCCAAGCATGACATATTTTTGCTTCGCCTGCGAAAAGGTGACGCGCTGTGCCCAAAATCGGGAAATTTCTGCGAGGACTTCGAGTCCATACTCACCGATGTAGGATGTATCACCGGTGTAATTCACATAGTTGTAGATGGCATAGGCAATAGCACCGTTGCGATGAATTTCTTCAAAGGTGATTTCCCATTCATTGTGACACTCTTCACCATTCATGGTGACCATCGGATACAGGGCACCTTTGGTAAAGCCCAGCTTTCGCGCATTATCACGTGCTTTGTCGAGATGATGATAGCGATACATGAGTAAGTTGCGAGCGATTTTTTGATTGGAAGTACTTAGATAAAAGGGCAAGCAGTAAGCTTCGGTATCCCAATACGTACTTCCACCATACTTCTCTCCTGTAAACCCCTTAGGTCCAATGTTGAGCCGCTCATCACCGCCTGTGTACGTTTGATTCAGTTGAAAAATCGCGAAACGAATCGCTTGCTGGGCTGCAATGTCGCCATCGATAACAATGTCACTTTCCCGCCATTTTGTTGCCCACGCGCTTATTTGTTCCTGCATGAGTGTAGGAAATCCGGTTGCTTGAGCCTGGTTAGCATGTTGCACCGCGATATGGGAAAGTTCTGCCACAGCGTGATCTCGTGAAGTGACGTTGGCTACGTACTTGATGAGCGTAATTGTTTGATTGCGCTGCGTCGCGATAGTAAAACTTTTTGAGACGAAATCGTCAAACGTGGTTGTTTCTGGTTTTATTGACTGTAAGTTGTCATCCATGAAGATGTCGCACTGCATCGCTGAACACACATAAAAATCTAACTTCTTCGTCATCATGGTGACATAGGTTTGGTCAGGTGCGTTATTTGTATGAACGGGATCCCAAAACTGTTCACCGTGATTGGAATCGCGATTCACGACATTTCCATTTAACGCCGGTGTTAGTGTGATCGTGGCATCAAAATTAAGTGGGGTGACACTGTACCTGATGGCGCCAATTTCCTTTGTGACGATACTGACAAATCGTACCGATTCCACACGGACTTGTTTGTCCTCGTCAAGCACAACGATGAACGAGCGTCGCAAGATACCTTCTTTCATCGACAATTCGCGCGTGAATTCGCGCACTTCACAGGTGGCAAGATCAAGCTTTTGCCCATCAATGACGACGTCGATAGCAATCCAGTTTGTGCTGTTGAGGACTTTTGCAAAGTATTCGGGATACCCGTTTTTCCACCAGCCAACGCGCGTCTTATCTGGGTAATATACTCCGGCCATGTAACTTCCCTGTAGGGAATCCCCAGAATATTGCTCCTCAAAGTTGGCTCGCTGGCCCATATGGCCATTGCCGATACTAAAAACGCTTTCGGAGATCTCATGATGTCGTGGATTAAAGCCTTTTTCAAGGATTGACCACGGATCAAGCAAATAATATTGTTGCATACCCATACAACTCCTTATCAACAACCACGAGATGGCCATCTATGCGCAAACGGTTGCACAATAATAAAAAAACAAAATTACGCGAACGTCAAACGATCCAGTGAAACGTCCGCTAAGGAAGCAACGACGAAATCAGCTTTAGCCAACGTTGTCTCAGACCCGATGCCAATACAATGCATCGCTGCTCTGCGCGCGGCTTCCACGCCAGCTTGGGCATCTTCAAAGACAACACAGTCTTCAGCGTTGACGCCCAATTCTGATGCGCACAAAAGAAATACTTCAGGATCCGGCTTAGCCGCTGACGTTTTTGTACCATCGATGATCACGTCAAAGTAGTCAACCAAATCGACGTTGTTCAAGATCATCATGGCGTTTTTACTGGCAGAGCCAAGTGCGGTCTTGATTTTAGCTTGTCGTACCGTTTCTAAAAAGGCTTTAGCTCCCGGCAAGACTTCTTCTGGGGTCATATGAGAAATGTATTCGACATACCACTCATTTTTCCTTGCCGCCATATCCTCCATTTGCTCTTTAGACGCATGAATATCGCCTATTTGAAGGAGGATTTCTAACGAACGCATGCGACTTACGCCTTTTAATTGCTCATTTTGCAGAACAGTAAACTCAAACCCCAACTCTTCTGCCAATCGCCTCCAAGCCAAATAGTGATATTTGGCAGTATCCACAATCACACCATCAAGATCAAATAAGCAAGCTTTTAACGTTCCCAAATTAGCTCCTCCTGAACAGAAATAATCTGCAGTTTATCATAGTATACCGTACCCTTACCAATTATCAATTATCGACAAAATGAAAATTTTCACAAGGATGATCTGCCATTTGATTTCATGGCAAGCTAGGGACATTCATTGGAGCATCAAGATTTCTTTTTATAGGATTAGTAGCTTGGCGCTGCCATTTTTGGTATCGTATTAATAGTGTCGCATTTGGTCTCTCAGAATGTGCTGGGAGGGTTCGTTCTTGGCTATTCATTACATTGCACAGGCTATATTGGGTATATTGGGTTCACTATTCCTTTTTATGATTCTCTTGGGTTTATTGCAAGAAACAGCGAAGACAGGCAATCGGCGGATGCTAACGATCCTATTGACTAGCTTCATGATGGATCTTGCAATTTGGTTGATTCGATCATTCAATCGTGCTGTGGAATATGCGTCCTTTCCTAGTCAGCCTCTCGTCTACATAGCCGCTTTTCTCACGTTTTGGTTTATTCTTGGTTTTATTCTTTTCTCCATGTTGCGCGGAGCCAACCGATCGCGACTCTGGATCTTCTCGGTAAGTTTATTGCTTGGTACTGCATTGGATATTTTTCAATTTATGGATACCTCTCTGACGATTAGTATTACAAATCTGGCGTTATTTATCTTTACATGGATGACCTCGGTGGTGAGTACTATCGCCATCTTATGGTTGGTACATATATCGCTTTACTTTGATGATCGAAAATGGATCGGTGCTTCTGCCGCTGTCATCAGTATTGCTTTGACAGGTCAACGTATGGATTCTTTGGCTACCATACATCTTTTGAGCCCTTTAGCCTTGATGATACCACCTGTGATGAGCAACAGTTTGCAGTCCGTCACTATGGGTTTTGATGTTACGTTCATCTTAGGGTTACTCCTTGGCGCCGTCTTGTTAGATCGGTACAGTGTCCGCTTTAAACAGACTTTAGGGCAATTGCAAGAAAGTGAACTTCGCTATCGCGTCATCGCAGAACATTCACCTATAGCTATGTTTGTACATCGCGATGGTAAAATCCTGTTTATAAATGATGCTTGCCGTCTCGTTTTAAGAACTCAGCCTGGTAAAGATTTGGTTGGATGCAATGTGCTTGATTTTGTTCCATCGAATTGGCTTGAATATGCACATCAAAGGGTCGTTTATCGTGCTCAAAAGGATGTGTCCATGATAGCTTTTAATCGGTTGGATGGAACACTAGGCTACGTTGAATTAACCGGACTGCCCATTCGATTTGAAGAAATTGAAGCACGGCTGGTCGTTGTTGTGGACGTGACACGTCAACGTTCAACTGAACTCGCATTGCAGGAAAATGAACAAAAATATCAAGTGTTGCTTGAGACATCTCCTATCGGTATGGTCATCTACCAAAAAGGCACCATCCGTTACGTAAATCCTGCCGGAGTCACTATCCTCGGAGCCAAGAATAAAGAAAATATCATGAGTACCCCAATGAGGTATTTTACGCAACAAAATGACACGGTAACATTGAGACGACTATTCAATATCTCAGAAACCTTTCAACGTTCGTTACAAATTACGCTACGTCGTTTGGATGAAAAGATCATCCATGTGGATGTCGTTGTTTTTCCAACTCGCTTTGAAGGGGAACCGGCTTTACAGGTGGTCTTTCAGGATATTACAGAACAAAAAAAAGCCGCCGATGTCATCCATTACATGGCGTATCATGATAGTCTGACTGATCTCCCGAATCGTATATTGCTAAAACAACGCTTGCACGATGCAATCGTCCAGTGTGATGCTGCAAAGGATTCATCTTGCATTATGGTGGCCTTTGTTGATTTGGACCGCTTTAAGAACATCAATGATACATTGGGACATGCTGTGGGCGATGAAGTGTTGCGCTCAGTGGCACATCGACTGCAAGACATGGTGAATGCAGACGCAGTAGCTTGCCGCTTGGGTGGTGATGAATTTGCCTTGATGCTACCAAAGATTGATGTGGATCACGTTATTGCAAAGGCAACATCGATTCGTGATGCATTTCGTATGCCATTTGCCGCGGCTAACCGTTCCTTTTATGTTTCTGCGAGTATTGGTGTTGCCATTTATCCGGAGCATGGACACGATGCGGATATCTTATTACAGAATGCGGATATCGCCATGTATGCTGCAAAAACAGATGGCAAGGCTCGTTATCAAGTGTACTCGCAAAGGTTAAATGACCAGTATGTCTATCGCAATGATTTGGAGCAGGCGCTGCAAGATGCCTTATTACACGATGAATTTGAATTGTACTATCAACCTATCTTTGCTATCGCAACCCACGAGATGGTGAGTGCTGAGGCTCTTATACGATGGAATCGAACGGGTCATGGGCTCGTATCTCCGGGCGAATTTATTGCTCTTGCTGAGGAGACTGGGCTGATCATTGCCCTTGGGGAGTGGGTTGCAACACAGGTGTGCTTGCAAGTTAAAACTTGGCTGGAGCAAGGACTGGTCCCTGTTCCCATTGCGATCAACGTGTCTGCCATGGAATTCCAAGGCATCGATTATGTAGAACGGCTACAAAGCATTATCGATGAGGCTTCCATCGATTCTCGGTGGTTACAAGTGGAGATTACGGAGAGAACGGTAATTGAAGATATTGATCATGCTGTAGTAACCTTGCAGGATTTGCGTAACCGCGGTATATGCACTGCGCTTGACGACTTTGGTGTTGGGTATTCCTCCTTGAGTTATTTGCGCATGTTGCCTGTCGACAAACTCAAAATTGATGGATCGTTTATTCAAGATTTGTCACAACCAAATAATCAAGCCATCGTCAGTGCGATTCTAAACCTCTCTTTAAGTCTCGGTCTGACCGTGGTTGCCGAAGGCATTGAACGAGAAGATGAACTTCAGTTTTTACGTAAGGCGCAGTGCGACCACGCTCAAGGTTTTTTGCTAGCCAAGCCTATGACAACAGAACAAATGACTTTGTGGATACAAGATTTGCAAGATCAACGGGTAAGGGGTGCTGAAATTGCTCAAGGTTGATTATGATGTCATCGTTGTAGGTGCTGGTCCTGCAGGAAGTACGGCTGCGGCGCGATTGGCAGCGTCCGGATTATCTGTGACAATCCTCGAACGCTATCCCTTGCCTCGCTATAAGACTTGTGGGGGAGGAATTACGCGGCGTGCTTTGCAAAAAATGCCGATCGATATCAACGCGGTTATTCGTGAGTCGATTGACACCGTTGTTGCCCAAAATGGCGGGACAAAGACCCAAATTTTTATGCACAAGAGACCGTTTATGTTTCTCGTTATGCGTGATGAACTGGACTTTTTATTAATTCAGCATGCCATGAGTTGCGGCGTACATGTGCAAACGAATGAGTCTGTGATTGACGTGACGATGCAGGATAATGTGATCTACGTTGACACCCATACAAAACGCTTTTCCTGTCGGTTTTTGCTTGGTGCAGATGGCGTGAATAGCTTAGTTGCAAGAAAGACTGACCTTTCCATAGGAAAGCAAAAGATCTTAGCGCTAGAATACGAAGTGAAACGAGCCCCGGCGTTTCTAGAGGAACATTCGCACAGTATCCTTATCGATTACGGTGCAGTACCGCATGGCTATCTTTGGGTTTTTCCAAAGCGAGATCATTTTTCCATCGGTGTTGGATCGTTTTCGCCCGATACAGCGGATATTCAACATTGTCTGCAGGACTTTCTTTCACAACATGGTCTTGAAAAGGATGTTTTGCAGGCTCGTGGTCATCATTTATCCTTAGGAGGAAAACCCTTACAAATTGCAAGAGGTGGTATAGCTCTTATCGGTGATGCGGCGGGTCTTGTTGAACCATTTGGCGGGGAAGGTATTTACTATGCACTATACAGTGGGGAATTGGCAGCAGCACAAATTATTGCGCAGGCTGCAAATGGTACTTGCGATATGCAATCGTATCAAGATGAAGTGGACCGACTCATTATGCCTGAACTGAGTTTATTGTCAAAAGTTAATGGTGTATTTTACGATAACATTAATTTCATCCACAGTCTGGTCTCTCGTTATCCCAAGTTCATGTACAAGGGGATGGCGATCCTGGAAGGGGAAAAATCCTACAGCAAAATGTATCCCATGTTGAAACGGGTGCTTAATGTCAGTCGCGGTGTTCGCTCTATTACGCATTATTTTAGGTAAAATAATGAGCGCAATAGTATCCCGAACAGTATCTCTTAACGTACTTTACCCAGAAATTTCCTCCTCTTAGGTCTTAGTATCACCCCTATCTATTGGGCGGATAAAGGATGCGTGGGGCCTGTTTTAGACACAAAAATGTTTGACATAACAATAGATAGTATGTATACTCGAGTCAGTCACTAGAAAAAAGTAATTAAACTTAATGAAAAATATTCTGGGAGATGATTTAGTTGGCAAAGGAAAAATGGGCAGTAGATGCAGCACATAGCAGTATTGATTTTGCAGTAAAACACATGATGATTGCGACAGTCAAAGGCACGTTTCATGATTTTGAAGCGACAGTAGACGCTGACATTGCTGATCTTACCACGGCTGACATTGCTTTTACCATTAAGGTAGCCAGTGTAGATACACGCAACGTTGACCGCGACAATCATTTGCGTTCTGCCGATTTCTTTGATGTGGAAAACTATGCGACAATAACATTTGCATCGACTGCCATCAAGAAAACCGACGGTGGCGAGTATGATGTTACAGGAGACTTGACCATTCGCGGTGTCACGAAACCCGCAACTTTTAATGTAACGTTCGAAGGTCAAGGAAAAGATCCATGGGGCAATGAAAAAGTTGGATTTAGCGTCGTTGGTAAAGTCAATCGTAGCGATTATGGTTTGACATGGAATGCTGCATTGGAAACAGGCGGAGTACTCGTCGGTGACCAAGTGAAAATATCGCTTGATATCGAGGCTGCAAAACAAGCCTAATCATCCAATTGAAAAGGTCGTGAGACGCACACATCTTCACGTGCATCACTCGGCCTTTTTTGCGTTTTATGATCCCAATGCATCTTGATAAATGATTTGAACGTACAGAGTGGCAAATTCCCCCTCCTTAGTGACAAATCGCACATGGTTCCCTCATCCATTGTGGGATACTACGATACGTGCTACATGGAATTATGAAGGAGGAACCGACATGCAAAAACTCTCATTACAATTTAAAGAGCAGCCTGTTCAAAGTATTTTTAAACATGATAATAACAAGTTTGTGCAGTTGTCTTTTGAAGCTGGACAAACGCTGGCAAACCATAAAACAGCGAACACCTTAGCTCTTGTCGTCGTTGAAGGAAAGGTTCATTTTGGTCACGATTCGCAAACGCATATGTTAGAAGCCCTGGACATGGTGGTCGTTGAGCCCAATCAGGAACATAGCGTAGAGGCTTTGGAAAGGAGTATCGTCCTACTCGTCCTGTTAGCTGAGACAAAAACATTCAGTCAAGAAAGCCCTTCAACACAACCGCTAGATCATGAAAACGCCTATCGTAATCCCGACTTAATCGAGTTAGTGGCGGAAGAACTCAGGCCGCTGACACGCGACCATATCGCACTGTGTCAGTCCATCGAAGCCGTAACCACGATGGCAGATAAATCGACCATTAAAAATGTCCTCGATCAAATCAGCGAAGAACTGAAGCATCATTTTGTGGCTGAGGAGAAGTATGTCTTTCCGTTAATGTCAAAGCACCTCGGCGGAGGTGACGTTGGGCCTGTGGCTCGCCTACTGGAAGAGCACGAAAAAATTCGCAACCTGTCTGCGCAAGCTAATGCTATTTTCGAAGTGTACGATACAAAGCCTGATGACCACGTACAAGAGCTATTGAAGGTCAAATGGCAAGACCTATCGAGGGCTTTACTCAATCATTTGGGCAAAGAGGATAGTCATCTGTTTCCTATGGCCAGTCGTTTATTTACACCCGAAGAAAAAGCATCCATTGCGGTTGCGCTAAAAAATAGGAATATAGAATAGGTTGCCCGTTTAGCATGGGCAGCCTATTTTAATGGCGTGTTTTTCCTTCTGGTGCTATACTATCAACTGTCCACAAAAATGGAACCATGGTCGCGATCATGTTCATATTTTTTCAGGGTACACCGAAAACCAGGAAGAGCGAAATCAGTAGTGTCTTGCGTTTTCGTTTGGAGGGATCACGACGAGTCAATATATCATGGCAATTGATCAAGGAACGACAAGTTCGCGCGCCATTTTATTCAATAAAGATGGTTCCATTCAGGCCGTAACGCAAAAGGAATTTACACAAATTTTTCCGCAAGCTGGTTGGGTGGAGCATGATGCACTTGAAATATGGGGGTCTGTGGAATCTGTTATCTCTGAGCTCATTGCCACGTATGGAATCAATCCGAAGGATATCGTAGCTATGGGTATCACGAACCAGCGCGAAACGGCTTTGGTATGGGATCTGCATACTGGATTGCCAATCTATCATGCAATCGTCTGGCAGTCCCGCCAAACATCAGGTATTTGTGATGAACTAAAAGCACAAGGCTATGATGATATGGTTCGTGCAAAGACGGGATTATTGATTGATGCGTATTTTTCTGGAACCAAAGTGAAATGGATCCTTGATCACGTAGAGGGTGCAAGAGAAAAAGCGCAACGCGGTGATTTGTTATTTGGCACAATGGATACTTGGCTCATTTGGAAGCTGTCAGGTGGCAAAGCGCATGTTACAGACTATACCAATGCATCGAGAACCTTGATGTACAATATCTTTGATCTTACTTGGGACGATGAATTACTCAGGATGCTTAATGTGCCAAGGTCCATGTTGCCAGAAGTACGTTCTAGCTCAGAAGTGTATGCGCATACAGAACCTCAACTTTTCTTCAATGAATCGATCCCTATCGCTGGTATCGCCGGTGATCAACAAGCGGCATTGTTTGGTCAGGCATGTTTCGAACCTGGCATGGCAAAAAACACATATGGTACGGGCTGCTTTATGTTGATGAATACAGGAGCAAGTGCGGTTCGGTCTAAAAACGGCCTTTTAACCACGGTTGCCTGGGGCATCGATGGAAAGATCGAATACGCCTTAGAAGGAAGTATCTTTGTAGCAGGATCTGCTATTCAGTGGCTTCGTGATGGTCTGAGAATGTTTCAAAATGCAGCGGATAGTGAGCAATATGCGATGCGTGTTGATTCAACAGATGGTGTTTACATGGTTCCTGCTTTCGTCGGCCTAGGAACGCCTTATTGGGATAGTGATGCGCGCGGAGCTGTATTTGGATTGACTCGTGGCACGACGAAAGAACATCTTATACGAGCAACCTTAGAATCATTAGCCTATCAAACCAAGGATGTATTAACCGCCATGGAGTCGGATTCTGGAATTACGCTAAAAACACTTCGCGTTGATGGCGGAGCTACTATGAATAACTTTTTGATGCAGTTTCAAAGTGACATTTTATCTGTGCCAGTGCAACGTCCCGCAGTACTAGAAACAACGGCGCTTGGGGCGGCGTATCTGGCAGGACTTGCGGTAGGGTACTGGCAAAGTAAACAAGACATCATCGACAATTGGCGTATCGAACGGACATTTACTCAAGAAATGGATAGCGAACAATCCGACGCATTGTACGTTGGATGGAAAAAGGCAATTGCTGCGACATGTTCCTACAAGTAGGTTATGTGGTATACTAAGCTTATCAGGATGAACGTGAACATAATAGCATGGTGAAGAGTTCAGGAGAAACCACAGGTTGAGACATCTCGTCTTAAACTTGTGGTTTTTTCTTTTTACTAGGGGAGTGACCGTTATGAGTCATCGTTTTTCGTTAAAAAGCCGTACGGCGATGATCGAAGAGGTAACCCATCAACCACTCGATCTCTTAGTGATCGGCGGAGGTGTGACAGGCGCAGGCATGGCTTTAGACGCTGTGTCACGCGGCATGCACGTGGCTGTCATCGAGATGCAAGATTTCGCTGCTGGCACGTCTAGTAGGTCCACCAAACTAGTGCATGGTGGTTTACGTTATTTGAAACAATTTGATATCGGCGTCGTTGCTGAAGTTGGGGAAGAACGAGCCATTGTCTATGAAAATGCACCTCATGTGACGACACCTTTATGGATGATGTTACCCATCATTGAACATGGTACGTATGGCATGTTTATGAGCGCCATTGGCTTGTATATGTATGATCGATTGGCGCGTGTAAAACTATCTGAACGTAGGCAGATGTTAACCAAGGAACAAGCGCTGCAAAAGGAACCTCTGCTCAATCCCGATCGTCTGCAAGGCGCGGGGTACTATGTTGAATATCGCACGGATGATGCTCGGCTTACGATTGAAATCATCAAAGAAGCCGTTGATCGCGGCGCTTTGGCGCTGAGTTATACGAAGGCACAAGACCTGCTCTATGACCATGGACGAGTCACGGGTGTGCAAGCACAAGACCTATTGAGCGGAGAAACTTACGAGATTCATGCAAAGACCGTCGTCAATGCCACAGGACCTTGGGTGGATCAATTGCGAGAGATTGATCATTCAAAATATGGTAAGACGTTGCATCTTACAAAGGGTGTTCATATCGTCATCGATGGTAAGAAATTCCCGTTGCAAAATCCTGTTTACTTCGATGTTCCTGATGGACGAATGGTTTTTGCGATACCTCGTGATGGAAAGACGTACGTAGGTACCACAGATACGAACTACGTTGGCGATCCCATTTTGCCACTCACGACAAAGGCAGATCGCGATTATTTGCTCAGTTGCATTCGATTCATGTTCCCGTCGTTATCTCTTAGCGAACAAGATGTGGAGGCATTTTGGTCAGGCGTTCGGCCCTTGATCCATGAAGAAGGTAAGTCTCCCTCTGAAATTTCACGTAAAGATGAGATTTTTACCTCGCAAAGTCAACTTATCACGATTGCTGGAGGAAAACTTACTGGTTATCGTAAAATGGCCGACAAAGTGGTCAGCTATGTAGCATCGGTCTTGGAAGAAAAATTTCATCAAACTTACGGAGAGTGTCAAACGCAGACCATTGAGCTTTCGGGTGGAAAGTTTGGCGGTTCCATTCATATGCCGGCATTTATGGAGAAACAAATTTCCGAGGGCGTTCTGTTAGGCCTTTCTGTAAAAGAGGCGACAAGGCTTGTGCATCGTTATGGGACCAATGTGACGAAGGTCTACGATCTCGCCAAGTGTGGAAACACTGTGGCAGACAAATTCGGTCTGTCTCTCGACGTATTTGCTGCTTTGCAATACGGTATTGATGAAGAGATGGTTGTTACACCGTCTGACTTTTTTATTCGGCGAACGTCTGCCATGTTTTTTAATGTTGATTGGGTACAACAATGGAAAGCGCCTGTGCTCGCCTTTATGGCCGATTATTTTGGCTGGGATGAGGAGGTTACTCGTGCGTATGGGAATGATCTTGATCAACGCATTATAGAGGCCACGCGAGTTACGGAATAAAACGGGGAGGGATACGACGTGGAAAATGCAGAAAATGTAGTAGCGATAACAGACCCACTTGAAAGTTTACTACACGTGCTCATCGGTCGCGAACATGCGATTGAAAGTCTGGTGAATATCCTGGACATAGCTGACAAAAAAGGTTTGCTGACGATGGTTGAATATCTGCTTCACGATGGATCAGATCTTGTTGATGCCGGTATTGAATGGCTCGCACAGCCTTCGACCATTGCACTTAAAGAACAAGGTACTGAGTGGGTGTCTATTGCAAAAAAGATAGATCCGGCTATGATTGCACGTATAGTCGATCTGATGTCAGTTGTTACGCAAAAAATTGAAGTTCCGGAACAGACTGTGCAAATTCATGGTTTATGGGATATTGTCAAAATCATGCGTGACCCGGATATCAGTGTCGCGTTATCGAAAATATTTGGCATTTTGAAGGCTCTTGGGGCCGTCCAACGGGAAAGATAAAACTACAAGTTCAGGGGTGCAACGGTTGGATCCAATCAGGCAGAAGATAATTCCTGCGGCGCGACGTATTTCAGATCTTGAGGAAATGGTGAAATATAAGTTTGAGTACGTTGTGATGTTACAAGTACACTTGGCGCAGCTTATGTACGTGACCAACATGGCACACACACATCATAAGAAGTTAATTTTGCACGCCGATCTCATTCAAGGCATGCGCTCAGATGAACATGGCGCACAGTATTTGTGTCAGGAGATTAAACCTGACGGAATCATTTCCACACACGCTCAGGTGTTGGAAATGGCCAAAAAGCGAGATGTTCTGACTGTTCAACGCGTGTTTTTACTCGATTCACAATCCCTTGAGACGAGTTTGCGTGTGATTAATTCTGTGCGGCCAGACTACATTGAACTTTTGCCTGGTGTCATACCTGAGTTGATTAAGGAAGTTTATGAAGCGACGCGCATTCCGATTTTTGCAGGCGGATTTATTCGTACCCTGGACCAAGTGCGTCAGGCCCATGACGCGGGTGCTGTGGCCATCACAACGTCGAATAAAGAGTTGTGGAAGATGAAGTTGTAAGGTTATCCTAAAGACCCAGTCAACAAAT
>JAKACU010000099.1 GCA_021821185.1 Bacillota bacterium | reverse complement strand
TGAGGAACATAGGATTCCGATTTCTGGTGTTTCAGGCTCGAGTATGGGCGCCTTGCTTGGGGCGATTTATGCAACAGGCGCTCCTATTACGATGATGAAACGGCTAGCGATGAATCTTCCTATCTCGCAATGGGTTGATTTTACGATGCCTCGTATGGGCTTTGTGCTTGGTCAACGCATACATAAGATGATACGTCTATTAACGAAAGAGCGCACATTTGCCGAAACCGTCATACCTCTTGCCGTTGTGGCAACGGATCTTGAACTAGGTGAACGCGTCGTGTTTATGTCCGGTCCTATTCACGAAGCTGTACGTGCTAGTATCGCGATTCCTGGTATTTTTGTCCCTCATCGCATCAATGGACGTATGTTAGTTGATGGTGGCGTGATCGATCGCGTGCCGATATCAGCAGCTCGAGATCTAGGGTGCGATCTTGTGGTGGCCGTAGATGTTGGGCTGTTTGATCGTTTGCCACCCGTCAAAAATGTTATTGATGTAATCGTACAATCCATTGATATCATGGAGCGAGAAGTATTTCGAAACCGCATTTTAGACGCGGATTTCGTGGTTCGTCCAAAATTGGATTTGATGAGTTCAACTTCTTTTACAGGCATTGACCGTGCCATTGAGGCAGGGCGGGAGGCTATGCAAGCGCTCATCCCTGATCTAATCGCGTTACTTGAAGAGAAAGGTGCTTTGTCCCATGAATCAGATGATGCCTGCTAATGCAGCCAAAAGAAAACGTCCGTGGTTTTTTATCAGTGTGATTATCGTTTGCGTGATCTTGATCGCGTTGTCGTATATCCCACTTCCGTATTACATTTATTCACCAGGGAGTGCAGAAAGTCTGCAACCGCTGATTCAGGTGTCTGGTGGACACAAAACAGAAAAAGGATCTTTTATGTTGACGACCGTCTATGTGGTGTACGCTAAAAATGTGTACGATTTATTGTATGGATTGTCCTTGCCAGATCATCAGTTGCTCCCCGTGTCACAAGTTGATCCGGGCCTTACGGATCGCCAGTATACCCAGATTGAAGACTATATGATGACTTCATCGCACCAATCTGCTGAAATCGCGGCTTTGCAGTATCTAAAAAAACCTGTTCAGGTTCATGTTTTAGGCGTACAGGTTATTTATGTATACCCTTCGTCAAAAGCCGAAGGATTGTTGCAACCGGGTGATGTTATTACATCGATCGATGGACAAAATCTACAAAACCCTTCCCGACTTGTTCAGGTGCTACGACACGCAACTGTCGGCGAAAAAGTTTCGCTCTCCATTTTGCGAGGAGGTCGCAAACTACAACTTTCCGTTCCCTTGGTCAGTCTTACTGCAAATCCTAAGCAACATGAAGTGGGACTAGGGATCAGTGCTGGATTGGCTGTATCGGTTAAAACGCCGATTCGTATTCGCATCAATAGTGGTGACATCAACGGTCCCTCTGCTGGTTTGATGTTTACCCTTGAAGTAATTAATCAGTTGTATAAGCATGGCGACTTGACCAAAGGGTATCGTATTGCAGGGACTGGAACGATGTCTGAAAATGGCATCGTCGGGCAGATCGGTGGCGTGGAACATAAGATTGTGGCTGCCGCCAATGCACACGCGAATTACTTTTTTGTTCCGATGGATACAAGCAAAGGAGACACCAATGAGGCTCATGCCATGGAGGCAGCCAAGAGAATTCACACTACTATGAAAGTTATACCAGTACACACATTGAAGCAAGCGATAGGATTTTTGCAGCATTTGCCGCAAAAGCGTGTTTGACAGGATCGTGACGAGTCGGTATACTAACTTTTGTTGTGATCGGAGTGTTGCGGTTGTGACCATGACGTGGACGGAAGCAGCTAAACCAGGCGGTAAGAGCTTTTCGCTGATCGTCGATATACCTTTACAAGCCGTTTCGGGGTATGATGTGGTAGGCTTAGGGCCTGTACAGGTCGATGGGACAGCTCGTGCTGAAGGATCGCTTTGTACAGTACATGGCATACTGCAGGCAGTCATAACCTACCGGTGTGTAAGGTGTTTGACGCAAGTGAATAATAGCGTTGATACGTCCTTTTCCTTCGTGCTTTCGAAGCACCCGCTATCAAAGGAACAAGAGGAACGAGATGTTGTTTATGTTCCTCAAGAAGAGATCGATTTGCAACCCATGGTGCAACAAGAATTGATCTTGGCACTAGAGATTCAACCACTGTGTAAGTCTGATTGCGCAGGACTCTGCCCCGTTTGTGGTACGAACCGCAATATCATCGCTTGCACATGTGATGATTCGGCGATCGATCCCCGGCTTAGTGTGTTGTCATCCTTTTTTGACGATGACCATGATAACTGGTAATATGAGATGGATATTCTTGTGCCGGGAGGTGTAATACATGGCGGTACCTCAACACCGTGCATCCAAGACGAGAAAAAGACTGCGTCGCACACATTTTAAGCTGTCGATCCCAGGGATGGTAGAGTGCCCGCAATGCCATGAGATGAAGTTGTCTCATCGCGTTTGTCCTAATTGCGGAACTTATAATCGACGTCAAGTGATTGAACAAGCGTAAGGGAAAAGAGGGTCTTGGCGTACTTGCGTCCAATGACACTCTTTTTTTATAAGCGGGTATCTAGAAAAGACAAGTCGGGGTGGCGATCGTTGACCCGGATATCACGGCAGGTTCGCCAAGATTCTTTGCGTACTTTGCTTTTTCAGGATCCTTTTTTATCGGACGGAGAACTAGCATCTCAATTGGCCGTTAGTGTGCAGACGATTCGTTTGGATCGTTTACAATTAGGAATTCCTGAACTGCGAGAGAGAGTCAAAGCGGTTGCTTCTTCGAAAATGGAATCGATGCGTGCCCTTTCCCCTTCTGAAGTATTTGGAGAAATTGTAGATATTGAGGTGGGTCAGTCTGGCATATCGGTTTGGCGAGGAGAGGCTCAACACGCATTTTTGCGTTCCTCGATCATACGCGGTCATTACTTATTTGCGCAAGCAAATTCGCTGGCAGTGGCTATTGTAGATGCCGACCGAGCCTTAACGGCGAAAGCGACCGTTCGCTTTCTTCGTTCTGCCAAAACAGGTGTTGCTTTGGTCGCTAAAGCTCGGGTCGTAGGTCAACGTCATGGCTATGTGCGCGTCGATGTACAAATAAAGGCGGAAGGCGAAGCCATTTTGTCCGCATCTTTTTTGATTATGCGCGCACCAAATCAAACCCTTGGGGGTGGCGACGGTGAAAATCGCGATTGATGCGATGGGAGGAGACTATGCTCCTCGTGTGCCTGTAGAAGCTACCTTACTTGCCGCTGCTGAATATCCAGATGCGGAGTTTGTCTTGGTGGGAAAAGAAGAGGAAATTAAGCAGCATATGAGTGGGCCACCTAAAAATGTGCACATTCTCCATGCACAAGATGTCATCGATCAGACGGCGGAACCTGTACGTTCCGTAAGAAGGCAAAAAGAGTCTTCACTCGTCGTATGTGCGACGATGTTACGAGATAGAATTGCTGATGCGGTTGTTTCTGCTGGAAATACCGGGGCGTTTATGGTCTCGGGATTGCTTATTGTTGGTCGTATAAAAGGCATTGATCGGCCTGCTTTGGCGGCAATGCTGCCAGCATTTAAAGGATCCGGTGTCTTGTTGCTAGACTCGGGTGCGAATACGGATTGTAACGCAAATCACTTGGTACAGTTTGCCCGCATGGGACAGGCTTATATGCGTTTAGCGGAAGGTCGTGAAGACGCACGAGTGGGTCTTGTGAACATTGGTTCTGAACCTGGTAAAGGTGATGAACTCACAAAAGCAACGTACGCTCTTTTACAAGATTCTTGTTCGGAATTCATCGGAAATGTTGAAGGCAGAGACTTGTTGCAAGGTAATTGTGAAGTAGCCATTTGTGATGGCTTTGTGGGTAATGTCATTATCAAATTTTATGAGGGTTTAGGGTATGGCTTACAAAAATCTTTGAAAGAGCTATTTTTTACGAGTTTTCTCAATAAAATGGCCGGCATGATACTTAAAAGCAGTTTGCGCAAATTTTTTAATCGCTTTGACTACGCAGAGTATGGTGGAGCGCCATTGCTTGGCGTGCGTGGCGCCATGGTGAAAGCTCATGGGGCATCCAATGCCAGGGCTTATCACATGGCCTTACGCCAAGTGTACAAAATGCATGCATCAGGCCTTGTACAAGCGCTTGAACAAGATTTGCAAGTGTAACCAGGAGGGATTTGCGTGGCGATCGGGCTTGTATTTCCCGGGCAAGGCGCGCAGTACGTCGGCATGGGCAAAGAGTTGGCTGATGCGCATAACATAGCAAAAGAGACGTTTGAACAGGCAGACGATAGTTTGGGGTTTTCGCTGGCGAAGATGATCTTTGCGGGACCTGATATGGATCTACGTCTGACGTATTACACACAACCAGCCATTTTAACCGTAAGCATCGCCGCTTTTCGAGTGCTCAACCAAGAAGTGGACATAAAACCCATGATGGGCGCAGGTCATAGTCTCGGCGAATATTCAGCACTTGTCGCGGCAGGAGCCATACCTTTTGCAGATGCGGTCAAGCTGGTACATGAACGTGGCAAATACATGGATGACTCTTACAAAGCGGGTCTAGGCGCCATGGCGGCGGTGCTTGGTGCCGATTTAGATGCATTAGAAGCTCTTTGTAGGACCATCACAGACGAACTTCATGAGCCTGTTGATATGGCCAATGTGAATTGCCCGGGGCAGGTGGTTGTATCGGGCACTAAAAATGCTGTTCAGTTACTTATCGACCGTGCCAAAACTACCGGTGCAAGACGCGCAGTTTTACTCGATGTGAGTGGACCGTTTCATTCATCTCTAATGGGTTCAGCGGTTTCTCGGTTGCAAAGCCTTCTTGAAAAACAGTCTATAATGAGTCCTGCTTATCCGATCGTATCCAATGTAACCGTGCAACCATTAACAGACCCGCAAGAGATTAAGAAAACTCTTGCGCAGCAGGTGGCTTCTCCAGTACTATGGGAAGCGTCGGTTCGTCAAATGGTGGGTCACGGTATTCATACATTTATTGAATGTGGTCCGGGAACAGTGCTGTCAGGGTTGGTGCGTAAGATTGACCGCACCTTACAGACGATGAATGTCGAAAACCAGTCTAGTTTACGAGAGACAGTGATGGCACTTCGACAGGAGGGGGGTTCAGCATGAACGATTCGCTCGTCGGTCGGACGGCTGTGGTGACAGGTGGATCTGGTGGCATTGGTGCAGCCATCGCTAGTGAACTATCTGCAGCAGGAGCCGCTGTCATCATTGGATATGGTGCGCACAAAGAGCAGGCACAAGAGCTTGCCGATACTCTTGTAAAAGCGGGTGGCCGAGCGCAAATCGTGCAAGCTGATATCTCGATTGCTGATGGTGCTGATAAACTAGTGCAAGCAGCCATTCAACATTTTGGTGGCCTCGACGTTCTTGTAAATAATGCTGGAATTACACGTGACAGCTTATTTTTAAGGATGAAAGAGGCAGATTGGGATGCTGTGATCAACACGAACCTCAAATCCGTTTATCTGTGTACGTCAGCAGCTTCACGACATTTGTTGCGTTCAACTTTTGGGCGTGTAATCAACATCACGTCTGTGGTGGGTTTGGCTGGAAATATCGGGCAAGCTAATTACGCTGCAGCAAAAGCTGGCATGATCGGGTTGACCAAGACGTTGGCGTTGGAGTTCGCGGGACGTAGAGTCACGGTAAATGCAGTGGCACCTGGTTTTATTGCCACGCCGATGACCGCTGTACTCACCGACGACGATAAGGACAAGCTGTTACGCGATGTGCCTTTAAAACGCCTAGGTTTACCTAGCGAAATCGCGTATCTCGTACGTTTCTTAGCTAGTGATCAAGCGGCTTACATAACGGGTCAGGTTCTGCAAGTCGACGGCGGTTTGTCCATGTAGTATACTCTCTAAAGGAGGTGATAGCATGTCAGATGTGTATGATCGCGTAAAGCGCATTATCGTCGATCGCCTCGGCGTTGAAGAAGGCCAGGTTGCGATGGTGGCCTCATTTAAAGATGATCTGGGTGCTGACTCTCTCGATGTCGTTGAACTCGTGATGGAACTTGAAGATGAATTTGATCTCGAGATTTCTGATGAGGATGCGGAAAAGATCGCTACTGTTGGAGACGTTGTCAAGTATATTGAAGCTCATGAATGAGTTTGTTACCTACTTGTGATGCTTATTGTCATGAACAGTTCTTTAGTAGCACAAACCCCGTGCGATGCGCGGGGCTTTCGTGTATTGTATAGATGAATTACTGTCTTTATAGTAGGGAGGGGTTTGCATGAAGCGAGTTGTCGTAACTGGTACGGGTGTCATTACACCTTTAGGCAATACGGTCGATGAATATTTTAACGCGCTCCTTGATGGAAAATCAGGCGTGCACCATATTGATCGTTTTGACGTTACTGATTATTCTACGAAGATTGCAGCTACAGTGGATAATTTTTCACCCGAGAATTATATGGAACGCAAAGATGCGCGGCGTATGGACCGTTTCGTTCAGTATGCTGTCGCGGCAACATCTTTAG
>JAKACU010000098.1 GCA_021821185.1 Bacillota bacterium | reverse complement strand
GTAGTGCTCGTGTGGTTTCGAGTGGAGTCTGAACGCTTCTTTCGAGATAACGGCTCGCAGAAAATGGGAGAGGTAGACACGCCTAGGCAAGACTTGAAAAAACTTTGAGACGTCATTGCATGAATAGTTGGTTCTCATGTTTCAGGTTATCACACATCTGGGCAGGAATATTCGATGAGGGAGTAAAAGGCTCGATTGAAATTCTCCATGATTCAGGTATAGTGTCGTTAGATCCAAAAAGGAGAGTGTATCCATGTTTGCCTTCCTGAATTCACCCTTTGAAAGTTCAAACGTATACAGGGGGCGCTAAATCCAAATAACATCCTTGCGTATATGACAGGCAGTAGAACAGGCCATGGATGGTAATAGATGAGTTGGCGAGAGAGCGAGTACACATTAAGGCAGAAATCCCTCTCGAAGAACTAGTAGCTAATCTGGATTTGGATGCAGATCGAATCGTGAAATGAAGGCGGCATGTATGAATGTACGATGTTTTTATGATTTTATTTGCTATTGCGTTGATGTTGTTTATTGTAGGGCTTATCAGACCGGGTTTGGTAGTGTCATGGAGCAGACGCGAAACCCGTGGGCGAGTGCTAAGCTACTACGGCACAGCGGCATTGGTACTACTGGTATTTGTCAGTATAATTGCGCGTAAAGATTCGACGATCTCTCATAGTAAAAAACCACAAATTTTGAGACACTATTCCGAGTTAGCCATTTCCGACGTAAGTTATATCAAAGGTAATGTTCAAGTACGTGGCACAACGGATTTGCCAAATGGGACATTGCTCAATACCAATTTTGATATCGAGCAAAAATCCACTGCTCCTTACTTAGGTTCTAGCGGAGGGGCACGTGTTCAGTATGGTAAATTTTCATCGACCATTGTGCTCAAACCTTATTTGCAATATACTCATGGTCCCTATGTTGTCACCGTTCTGTGTACGCCTTTGGTCCAGTCTTCGTCCATTGTGACTCTACTTGGGAAAGATGGCCAAGAATTAATTGGGCCGCTTGTGCAAAATACAGCTGGACAGAAAGTACTGCAAACAAGTAAAAGGGTGAATTTAACGATTAAGGTTGTACCGATCGGGACTAATCTACAGAAACCATTTAGCTCAACCAATCCGGTGCCAACCACGTATTTGCGCAGTTACCTTACCTGGATGAACCAGTTTTATGTGCAACTAAAAAACCATGCCGCAGCGTTGCAGTCTGGTAAAATTGGGCTTTCGACATGGAGCAAATTTATGGAACAAAACAATGTTGAAGGATGGAATCGGTACCACGCCGTGGATTACCCTGCAAACGTGAATATAGAAGATCCCATGACATACAGAGCCCGTACTGACGTTGCTAAGGTGTGGAGCGTATTAAATACGGTAGGCATTGATTATGACAGTTACTTGAGCAACCATTCCCTTAGTTCAAAAACCCAAATTCCAAGCGATGAATTGCAATACGAAAAAGCGTATAAACAAGCTCTTAACGATATGAAGAAGTGGGCGTGAACTTTCTGGCGACTGCCTATGACTCACAAGCAAGGACACACGACATTTGTTCACGGACGTTCCATCAAGGACCGCCGTTCTCATTACAAGCAAGTACGCAAAGAACTGCAGCAAAGGCAGACTCCTTTTGCAAGACGGTGATTACAAAAAATCGGACAACAAGAAACCCGTTTTATGACCGATGTGAACCATCAGGTCAGTAAGGCACTCGTTGAACGATACGGCAAAAACGTGCTCATTGTCTTGGAAGATTTAACAGGCAAATGATGATCGGATTGGCGCATTGAATCTGCAATGCAAGGGAATTAAGTACCTGGTTGCAGTCAATCACCCTATGATGTACTCTTAATAAGTACCATTAGGGGTATAATGTTACGAGAGAAAGTTGAGGAGATGTGCTGTGAATAGCAAGGTTATTATGTATGTTTTGCCTCTGTGACCGAAGTGTGCGCTAGCAAAGCGCTTCCTTTCGTCGAAAGGAATTTCTGTTGAAGAACGCAATATTTTGACCAATAAAGCATACCGCCGCGAGATGAAAGCTCTTACGAAAATGATGACAGTACCGGTCACGGTTATTGGTGATAAAGTTGTTATTGGCTTTGATCAAAGTGATTTTACTGAGGCATTACTCCAGTTTCAATCTTAAGTCGAAACTGGAGTTCTTTATTTTAAGTACATAGATACCATTACGCAGTAGTGGCAGTGATTTTTATCACTGCCACGGGGTACAAATTACTTTACAGTAGTTGTAAGCTTTTTAAAAAGGAGAATTTGTTATGTCTGAATTGACGATTCGCTGGCTTCCGTTAGGTCATGTAGCTCATGGCTATCGCCGAGTATTCGTAATTGAGCAGGAGAAAAAACCTTATGCCGTTATTGCCTTTTCGCTGATGCCTTATGAAAGTGTCTACCAAGTGAAGAATCTTGCTGCCGCGCACAATATACAAGATCCTTCCTTATGGTGGGGATTGTCCCTCGCTCATAAAATTTTAGCTGATCCAAGCGCTTTTGAAGCTGCTGATGATCATTTCATGAGTGTACGACCAGGTCCCATTCAAAGTGAGCTCATGATTCCCATTGAAAAGTATGAAGCTGCTAAGGATCAGGGAATGTACACGATCGTTATTGATGATGGTGTCAATTAGGCATAGGTATGTGCTGTAATGCTGTCAAATAGTCTTGTAGAACCCTAACCAAGGTTGCATGCGACCATGTGAGTGGTGACACCGAGAGCGGCATTCCAGTCAGAGGATGAATTTGCTCTGCCATAATCCCCGAAGGAAGCGCATGAGAAACGGCCCAACGGATCAGTTCTTCTGCTTCTTTGAGATCTTTAGGCGACTTTGCGCATTGAATGAGCCATTGTGCGTACCACAAGGTGCAGATAAACCATGGATTTCCCGGTACGTTTTTATCGTCATTAACGTCTCGGTAATACTGATCCCCTTCATAACGAGCCATACCGCCGATGTTCGTGTGTACCCATAATGATTCACGGAGATAAGTCATCGTTTGTATGATGCGCGGGTCTTGAGCATCGAATAGGGAGAAATCAAACAAGGCATAGAGGCTCGCATCAGCCGCTTGATCTTGTACGTAAAAGGCTTCTTCTGATTGTGAAGAGAGATAGAGTGCACGCACAAAACGGCCTGCATTTACATCGTAGAAGAATTCGCTAACGCTTTGACGCATGGTTTTCGCGCCTTCTTCATAAAGTTGAGCTCGCAGTGGTTCACCGTGATACGCCGCAAACTTTGCTGCAGCTTGCAACCCAGCAAAGACAGCCGAGGTTGTAAAACCAAATATGCCATAGCGTTCTTCCCATAAGTCATAAGAAGGGTTCGGTAATCCATTTTTGTCACGGAATCGCATCATAAATTCAGCTGCAGGGCGAACAAAATTCTCATAATCATCAAAAGATTCGTCAAGAGTATCAGCTACTTCATGGTGATTCCATAAAGCATAGACGACAAGAGCAACTTCATCTTCTTGAATGGGGAGTTGGGCCGCGCCATGTTGGTCGATCCAGGGCAGCCAACTTGCCCCGACAGAGCTGTCTGGGTTGTATTTGTGCATAAGGTAGCCATCTGGCGTGATGACCTTTTTACAAAACGCAAAGAATGGTTGCGTGCTATCATGGTATCCTGCTCGATCTAGTGCAAACGCAATGAGTGCGCCATCTCTTGGCCACATGTATGAATACGTATCTTCAGCATTTTTTAACATAGAAGAATCGTTAGCTGCAATAATTGCTCCACGATTATCCATGTTCGAGCGGGCGACAAGCAGACTGATTTTATAGGCATCTGCAAGGTCTTTAGGCAATAGACTCAAATCGTGCTTGTCGCGTACCAACCAACGTTTCCAGTAGATCTGAGTTCGATTGAGCATGACTTGGGGTTCTGTTTTTCGCACGATAGATTCTAATTGCTCTACTTCGGATAAGCTTTGTGCAAAGCAGACCCAGAAGTGGCCAATTCGTTGCTCTCCTGACGGTATGTCGAGATCCAATTGCATAACGCCATCTACGGAGCCTTGGGCAATGGGATTAGCCTGTAAAGTACCGTCTTCCGCGTCTCTCCACGTTCCTTCTAGGCCATGAATGCCTTTTTGTCCACAGGCATATCCGTTCGGAGATGACCCTAATTGATCACTTTTTTGGCAAGATACCGAGACATAACGGTGACCCTTGTAGAATAATAAGCTTTGTAATCCAGGATGATAAAGAACCGTATTGGCCATTTCACTGCCATAGAGGTTCATATCCAAATGAAAAAACAATTGCACATGCATCGGTTTTGCTGAACGATTGTTGATCATAACTCTTCGGACAAATACATTGTCATGATGATCAACGCCATCGTGCATCGTGACTGTGAGCCCGGTTCGTTCGTGATGAAGCACTAATTCGGCAATCAGACTATCTTTTACGTAGTGCAGTTTTTTGTGCACTTGTTCATTCTCTAACCAAAAGAATTCGTCATTGACACGTAGGCCAAACCGTGATGTATGGTCAAGGGCGTGGTTTTCCTGTCCAACATAAGGGTAGTAAATGCAGCGCAGATAACCGTTACGATCATGATTGATGAGCAAATTTCCGTTACCTACTGGCAGATCTCTTGGCATAATCAACCCATCCTCATCATGATTTTACGTACTTCAAAATTATAGAATACGACAGAGATTCTTACCATCGAAAATCTCTTGTACACCTTCTTCGCAAACACCATAAGCTTTCTAAGGACATGTACTGCATAGGCTCGGGACATTAGAGATGATGGCCTCGTAAGGAAAAACATTGAAAAACTCCTTGTCAAGGATGACGTATGGTGTTTTGTATGAAATTGTGGTAAACTTCAACTTATGATTTTTACGGAGGGGTACCAAAGCGGCCAAATGGGGCGGACTGTAAATCCGTTGCGAAAGCTTCGTAGGTTCGAATCCTACCCCCTCCACCATGGAACAACAACTCCCAACTACCTGCCGCAACAGGCAATTGGGAGTTGTTTTGTCATTTTTTTGCTTATCGATTGATGAAAGCAATGGCGATTGCCACGACGGAAAATCCTAGGGCGACGAGGTACATAACACTGACCGTCTGCACTTGCGTCAAACCAGAAGCCATCAACCGATAATGCCCATGCGTTCGGTCCGCCTTATATACAGGACGACCTTCAATGACACGGCGCATAACCACATAAATTGCATCAAAAATAGGAACCCCAAGAGCCAAGACTGGAACAAAGATAGAAATCGCAGTTGCTGATTTAAATGCTCCCATCACAGAAACGGCAGCAAGCACATAGCCTATAAAGGTAGAACCAGCATCGCCCATAATAATGCGGGCAGGATAAAAGTTAAAACGCAAGAAGGCTAAACATCCTCCGATCAAGGCAGCAGCCGAAATAGCAGACGATGTATCACCTTTCATAGTGGAGATAACCAGCAATGTCAACGCCGACATCGCGGCAATTCCACCAGCTAATCCATCCAGGCCATCGAGGAAATTGAAGACATTCACAATACCAACTACCCAAACAATCGTCAATATCGCTGAAATCCATGGGGAAAACGCGATGAAATAGTCATTGTGAATAGGGTCCTCTATGCCTTTAATACCAGCACCAGCTAACACGAGAATGGCCGCTGCGACAATCTGAACAAGAAATTTCGGCCAAGCCGGAAAGTCTTTTTTGCGTGTCTTTGCAAAGTCGTCTACCATACCAATCACAAACATAAGAAAGGCGCCGATGAGTAACCCAATAAAGGTGTTATCGGCGCTCATAGATGGATGCATTACATTATGCCGGACAAGGGTAGTGGCCACGATAAAACCAATGATCATAGCAGCACCACCAAGCATCGGAAGGGGATGCTTATGCGCTTTGCGTTCCGTTGGCATGTCCACAAAGCCAGTACGAAGAGCAATCCACCTCATGGCGGGTACCAGAGCGTATACGATTACAAAGGCAATGATGACGGTAATCAGATCGACAAACAAGGTATGGCCTCCCCGAAAGACACTCCATGACTCCATATGAACAATTCCAATTATAGTGAGTTTGCGCCTAACAGGTCAATGAGGAATAAGCCTCTAAGATAAGTAGACAGGTTACGATTTAATTACGGAATGTAGAAATTTCCTCGTTAAATGGATGGGTGTTATTTCCACCTGGAAATACTGGCGTTTATCTTGACTTTATCCCACGAGACCCGGTATACTATCGAAGTGTCATCCGTGATACGGCAAATTGACACAGGGGCGTAGTTCAGCTGGTAGAACGGCGGTCTCCAAAACCGCATGTCGTGGGTTCGAATCCTGCCGCCCCTGCCAGTGGCAATTTTACTTGCAGTACTTTGTGGTGGGCGTGGCGAAGTGGTTAACGCACCGGATTGTGGCTCCGGCACTCGTGGGTTCAAACCCCATCGCTCACCCCATATAATGGGGAGTAGCCAAGTGGTAAGGCAACGGACTTTGACTCCGTCATTCGTAGGTTCGATCCCTACCTCCCCAGCCACTGTGAGCCATTAGCTCAGTCGGTAGAGCACCTGACTTTTAATCA
>JAKACU010000009.1 GCA_021821185.1 Bacillota bacterium | reverse complement strand
AAACCTTCCATGATCACATGGACGGTTCTTTGTCATGCTCGTTTTCAATTTAACACTGCGCAGCAACTAATTTCACTGGAAATGTTGACAAGCTATTAGCTGGTTTAGTTCAACCTTTACTTGATTATATTCGCTTCAGTTAAGCGCTTTTTAAAGCCTCTTTGGTCAGTCGAATAACCAATTGCTTCGTAGAATTTATGCGATGGTTCCCGTTTGCTTTCAGATACAAGGATGACATACTTGCAGTGGTATTTTTGTCCAAAATATTCAAGTGCCTGCATCAGCAACTTCCCTATACCCTGTCCTTGATATTTGGGTAAAACAACCACATTCTCTATCAGCATAAAAGGATTGCAATCACCAACCAAATCGTAACAAACAATCCCCATTGATGTGCCAATAACTTCATTCCCGTCACAGGCCACTACCACATAATAGTGCGGAGTATTGGATATTATCTCAATCTGTTTTTTCATGGCTATCAAATCGGATTGTTTACCAACAAAATCCACGAACAATTCTGACAGTCCAGCAACGTCATTGGTATCTGCTTTTCTCACCGTAATGTGTTTCATCGTACGCCTCCTGTTCTTAGATTCAATATCATATTTCCACATTATGAATCCCTTACGGAACGTTCCTGCCCGTTCGCCCCGTAAAGTAATGGGTAAAAGTTTGCATAAACATACATTACACCTACACATTTCGCGCCGATCACTCATCATATAAATGCCTTCTCGACCGCTTGCTCCAGTCCTCGGGCGAGCGGTGACGCTTCCCATACCGGATGTGCTTTTTTATTGCTCACCATTCCACTCGAGTTTTATCTTTCCAGATCATTTCAAGAGCCGTTTTAATTTTACGCTTCTCAAACGGACAAGGGCGTTTGCCCGTTCTCATCCGATACAAGGGACAGTGATTCCCTTGACAGGCTGGGCGATAAAAGCAAGTACGACAGACAGGGTCAGTGTCGTCGCCCGAACTAACCCATAGGGCGAATTTATCATAGTCTAACGCGATATGGCCATCTTCGTACAAACGGCCAACCTTATTAAACTCTTCCTCAAAAGCGCAGGTGCACTTATATAATTGACCATCTGATCCTATGACCAGAGAGTGCGGTTTTGCAGCATAACATACAGACCCCCCTGGCAGCATCGAGTTCTCGATAATTGATGCCATTGCAACACCGTGATCTAATCCTAGCTTGGTAAACTCCCATATCTTTAAATTCGCAGTCCTTTGGGTGCATACAGGCAATTGATCGTCGTGCGGACCACCCCAGCGCCCTACAGGTCTAAATAGTAATTGAAACCTTTCATCCCCTTGAAAAGGCTCAGCGAGAAGGTTCACAAGTTCCTGTACAGCCTGTAGCGTATTTTGATCAAAATTAACCCGAATATAAACCTCAAACTGTCCGTCAACATATCTGGCGTTTTTTAAATTGTTAAAAATACGTTCAAATGTGCCACCACCACCACGCAGAGCTCGCCTTTGATCGTGAATGACTGCAGGACCATCAATTGTCACCATAAACCGGCTGATTTGCCATTTAACCAACTGAGGAAACAGTTCTTCAGTTAAATCATATCCATTTGTCGCAATATCCGCAGTATAGTCTGCGTCGTATTTTGCGACGGATTCTAAAAAGGACTCAGACAATTCCTTAATAATCTCAGGGGCAAGAAGTGGTTCTCCACCAAACCAACTGATTGAGGCACTCCGTAAAAAGCGCGCCTTATCATGCACAAATTGTTTAAGTCCGTTAATCACAGGTCGTGTCATTTTGCCGCGAGGAAAGGTCTGATAACAATAGGTACATCCAAAATTACAAGCTTCGGTGGGCATGACAATCAGATGCATCATATCCGTACGGTGCTGAGACTGATGAAGAAGCTTGGCACGTTGCAACTCATCTACTTGTTCGGGTACAAGAATTCCTGACGTCTTCAGATACTCCACTACTTCAGATTTCTGATCAATAATGCCTTCTTTCAATGCCGCTACAACTTCTGGCTGTTCTTCTTTAGTAAAAGCTAAAATAGCACCAGTGTAACTATTGTACAAAACGAGATCCTGAGTCTCAGTATAGGTTTGTGCATTAAAACGAGACGCCACCCATCTCGTTGGTTCCACTATGTAGTCCCCCTTTTAATCTTCAAAAAATAAACTAAATACCCTATAAAATTCTTGTCATCTGGGATGGAGTAGTCTCTTGATATCGTCAAATACCACCTTGGCCACTTGTTCATCAAGATGAGGATTTTTAGGTGAGAATAATACAGACGTCAGAAGCCCCGTAATTTGTCGTATAACCACGTTTGCGTGGTCACCAGAAAGTCCATATATCTCAAGAACAGACCTGAGTTGCCCCTGTACTAGTGCAACTGGATTCACATCCCCCATTAAATCTCGCTGGAGTTGCGACTCAATCAGAACAAGAAGAACGAGTTCACAATTTTCCCGTACAAAGCTTAATCTCCTCTGAATAAATGACCAAAGCACCATCTCTATGGAGAGTTGCGAATACTCTTTTGACAATCCATTTTCAGATTGGAAGACATCAACAACGGGACGAATTGCCTCTAAAAACACATCTCTCTTATGGGGGAAATATCTGAAGAGGGTCATTTCGGAAATATCAGCAGTCTTGGCAATCAGGGCCGTAGAAGTTGCTTTGTAGCCTCGCTCCGTAAACAATCGTCGAGCGCAATCGATCACATGCTGTTTTCGCTCGTCGAGACTCATATCTGTTTTCCTCACAGTGTTCGCCTCATCTTTGTCATACTGCGCGACGTAAGTGGAACTTAATACCCTACAAATATATATTAGTTAGCACTAACTAACTTTGTCAAGTATGGCTTCAACTGTGATTCCAATGAACTCCCTGCATTGAATTCCACCTCGAGAATGTTGCTCAACAATTGGAGTTTTGTCTGTGGTTGTATGATTCGATCGCCCATGATCCGCAATATCCTTGAAGACAATGTGGGATACTGGACTAACAGATCATTAGACTGATAATAACGAATTGAAAACAGCACACAGGGTGTTAAAGCTTGTGCTAAAATTGGATATGGGCCGTCAAGCAGTCTGGGAGTTTAATGAAGAGCTTTCTCGCCAATTTGAAAGGTGTGTTTAAATGAACCGTTTAGAAGAAATTTTGGCTTATAATCAACTCTTTGTCGAAAATAAAGAATATGAACAATACCAGACCTCCAAGTTCCCCGACAAGAAACTGGTCATCTTATCTTGCATGGATACGCGACTCACGGACTTATTGCCTCGTGCGATGAATTTGAAAAATGGCGATGCGAAATTTGTGAAAAACGCCGGAGCAGTCGTGTCCCACCCTTTTGGTAGCATTATGCGCAGCATCTTGATCGCGGTTTATGATCTCGGTGCTGAAGAGGTTTGTGTAATTGGTCATTACGGATGCGGAATGACCAATCTCGATCCAGAAGTAGCCATTCAAAAGATGATAAACAGCGGCATTTCCCATGACACCATTAAAACGTTGGAATATGCCGGTGTAAATTTGAACGAGTGGTTGCAACGAATCGAATCGATTCCAGTCAGCGTTCGCCAAAGTGTGCAAATGATCAAAAGCCATCCCTTGATGCCAAAGAATCTTCTGGTTCACGGGCTCGTCATCGATCCGGAAACAGGGAAATTGGATGTCGTAGTCAATGGTTATGGCATGTGTTCAGCACCATTTTAGAAGTATTTGTGAGTAATGCTAAGCATAAAACGCAAGGGTTTAGATTCCATGTGTAGCAGCAACGTCAATGAGGCGTTGTATTTTATAAGCCGTACGAAAATCAGGTTGTACGGGAGTCTTTGTTTCAACTGCATGTAAAAAATGATTGAGTTGAATGACAAATGGATCCGATGAGATGCTTGGTTCTTCAGAGATTTCTAAAAGATCATCTGTCTGGTTTGATTGATACCAAGTTATATGGAAATTTTGCGCATCACGAAGATCAAACGTAGCATAACCGCGAGCTGCTAGTATCTCAATTTGATACGTTCCCGGTCCCACGCGACTATCCAATACAGATAACAAGGCTCCTGAAGCGAAACGTCCCGTCACAATGGCCATGTCATCGTTTGCAGGATAATGGTTTTGTCTTTTAACGAATGTTCCTAAAGTGCCCTGAATTTCCAAAAGCGGACCGCACTGTGATTCTAACATCCACGTTGCCATGTCTATGGAGTGCGATCCAAAATCAGCGAGCGCACCAGATCCAGCCATAGCATCGCGCATTCTCCACTCCATACCAATCGCTTCATCGGCTAATCTAGCTCCCGTACATATCTCTCGATAGGCAAAAACAGTTCCCAAGTTGCCATTGTTAATAAACTGATATAAACGTGATATACCCCTGCGGTAACGGTTTACAAACCCAATCATGTGAACTACTTTTGCCCTCTCTACCTCCTCCACCATGCGATAAGCACCTTCTTTTATGTCGGATGCTGGTTTTTCACAAAGTATCGCCAATCCTCTTTGCGCAGCCAAGCTCACGTATTGGACATGAAATTGATTAGGGACTGCAATAATCACCGCATCCAAATCCCGACGCAAGAATTCTTCAATGCTAGTTGCGCACACCACGGAAGTTGCATCCTTTATAAAGTGCTGCGCATTCGTCTGATCTTCATCAAAAACGGCATCCAATACACAGCGTTCAGACAGCGCATGAATAGCAGACAGATGATTAGCTGCAATACCCCCACAGCCAATAAGCCCCAACTTTATCATTGTCTCGTCTCCTTTGCTTCATCGCCATAGACCAGATGGCCTCTCTGAAATACTTGTAACACCTGTGTGCCACTTTCCCTTCTGCGAAGTACCACTAAATCAGCAGGTGCGCCAGACATCAATCCATTCGCGTTCTCCATCTGCATGTAGGCGGCGGGTCGCACGGATGCCATATCCCAAGCTTCAGAAAGCGTTACCAAGTCCCGGTTAACTAAGTAATTGATACCGTAGATCAAAGGCGAAACCGAACCTGCCAAAAGTTCCGGGTGCCAAGTCAGAGACAGTCTGCGATCAGCCGTTAACGTCACATCACCACCTATGTGTGTATGATAGATTCCCGGTTCCATCCCTGACAGATAAACAGCATCACTGATCAACAACATTTTGTTTTGCTTCACTTTCTTGATCACCCGCAGCACGGAGTCGGGCAAATGAAATCCGTCAACGACCACCGATGCAAACAGTTGATCATTAGCCAACTGATCCCAGATGTAATTTGGGTGACGAGGCAACACAGCATGGGCACCATTGCCTAGATGCGTTGATAAAGAAGCACCCGCTGCAACGGCCTCTGCGATTTGCTCAGTGGATGCTGCGGTATGCCCAATAGCAACGTGTACCCCAATTTCCACGCAGCGGGCGATGAACGCTGCTGCATTAGACCATTCAGGAGATACTGTAATCAATTGAATCATACCGTTCGCGGCGTCTTGAAACCGCTGAAACAATGACCAGTCAGGCGCTTTGACAAAACGACGGTCGTGTGCACCACGTGGCCCATCAATAGGGGATACAAAAGGTCCTTCCAAGTGTATACCTCGCACAGCATGCGCGACCGTAGTATCTGCTTGACAGGCCTGGGACAAAACCTTGAGCAATTGGATGGTCACTTCATCCGAATTCGAAATTATCGTAGGGAAGTAGGATGTAACCCCTTGTTCCCACAAAGCTTTTGTGACTTCGGCCGCTGTCTGTATCCGCATAGGATACGCATTGAAATCCCAACCTTTAAAACCGTTTACTTGGAGATCCACGAGTCCCGGACCTACAAATATCTGATCATCTTGCAACTGATGGTCTCGATCAAAATTTATCTCAGCAATTTTTCCAGCTTGTATCCGAATAAAAACATATTGCCCCGTTTGATAGTGATGACCTGTGATGATTCGATCAGGACATGAAGTCATTGTTGATTCCCCCGTACGCTAAACGATCCAAAAACAACGTGCAGTCTGGATGCTGTCGTAAAATGGAAGCGGGGCAATCTTCTGAGATCGGTCCTGTTAACGTTCGACTTACAGCAAAGTGTTTATTCTTGCCACTAACTAGGCAATACAGATGTTGTGCTGACAGTAACGCAGGAATAGTTAATGTCACTGCCTGCTCAGGCACCGATGAAAAATCCATAAAACAACCATCATGTACCTGTTGCATACGAGATGCTACATCCAATGTTACCAATTTCATATACAATGGATCAGTGAAATCTGCGACACCTGGATCATTAAACGCTATGTGTCCATTTTCCCCGATGCCAAGACAGACGATGTCAATCGGCGCTGCACGTAGTAACGAACTATAATGCAAACACTCCTGTTGCGCATCTTTCGACGCATCAATAAGGTGTACAATTCCAGGTTGCACATGATCAAACAACCGTGTGCGCAAATAGTTGGCAAAAGTTCGCGGATCATCTGCAGGAAGCTGTACGTATTCATCCATATGAAATACAGTCACGCGACTCCAGTCAATGTCCGGCTCATCAGATAAAGCGTCCAGAAACTCATTTTGCGATGGGGCTGCCGCAAAAATCATTCGAACTCGACCGTTTTCCACGAGCAATTTCCGCATCTTAGTGGCAACTTGTATACTAGCCATTCGTCCCACAGCGAAGCGATCTGGGAAAACCGAGACGCGCAATTGATCCACTTGCTGAGATGAACCTGTGTACTCCAAGATGTTTGCCCCCTCTTTCATCATTCAGATCGCACCTTCGAATTCTAAAATCATAGCCAAAGCCATGCCTAAAGCCGAGGAATGAGGTGTATGTGAAAAGATAAAATGTGATGTCTCGTACGGATAATGCAGGGATTTATCCTTCACAGTATCAAGCACGGCACCTCTGAACGATGTGAAATGGTTAAAGGGACTATCAATGACGATATATTCCGGATTCAAAAGGTGAATGACAATTGCCATTGCCGTACCAAGATATTCTCCGGTTTCGTGCAGTATGGCAAAACCAGCATCACTACGCCCCAGATCCTCCCGAGGTAGTGTCCCACGAAACTTTGCCTGCACCACAGGCAAACTGATTAAAGATTCAAGACATCCCCTTTGACCGCAGTTGCAAAATGGCCCATCTGGCACTACGACCAAGTGCCCGAATTCCCCTGCTGTAAATGATGCTCCGTGGACAATGTCATGACCTAAAACAAGCGCACCACCTACTCCCTCATCGATGCGTATATAAAACGTACTATCTACATCGTCAGGAACTACGCGAACCGGAGAAAGCGCAGCGGCTTTTACACGATTGAGTACTCGAATTGGCACCGGTCCAAGAAGATGTTGAAGAAGTTCAACGATTCGAACATCGCGCCATCGCAGGTGAGTAGAATAGCGAACGACTCCACTCACGGAGTCTACCATTCCCGGAATTGCAACCCCTATTCCAAGAACGTTTTGATATTTTTGCAACAAAGAAGTGCAGCAACGAGAAATTTCATCTATACAACGCCCCACATTCGTGGCATCAACGGAGATCATAGCAGTTTCTACCATGTTGCCAAAGTAATCAGTAACCACAACATCACAATGTGTATCACGAATCAGGATACCGATCGAATGCCGTGCTTGTGCTACTAGGCTCAATTCAATTCGAGGCCGGCCTACCCCCACTTGATCCAAACCCAATTCGATGATTATGCCCTCTTGAAGCAACTTATCGACAATCATGGAGATTGTGTTTTTACTCAAGCCAAATACATCAGCCATCTCTTTTCGACTGCTGGTCTTACTTTGACGGAGGTAGGATAGGATGCGTTTCTCATTTTGTGCTCGCAATATTGATGTACCCTTGGTCATCGCTGATATTTGGCTAAAAGCCCTTGAAGCGATAATTCCGAACCGTCTCTAGCCGTGCCGCCCGGTGGAACATAGTGCGTTTCCAATGTAAACAAGCCTTTATATCCATCCTCACGCAACGCTGCTATTTGCAAGTCATACGGCACTATGCCACTTCCAATAGGTACACAATGTGGTTCACCAAGGTCATTCATCTGCACATCTTTCAAATGAACGTGTGCTACCGTATGCTTGATTGCCTGATAGCCATTAGGAAACGCATTACGAAGACCATATGCTTCATTTCCTGGATCCCATAATGCTTTAAGCGCAGGAGAATCGATGCTACGCACCATGGCATCCACTTCCGTTGCATAGCCAGCATTGCATGCAGGCTCATTTTCAAGCAGCAGTATAACTTCATGTTGTTCAGCCAGAGCGGCGGCTTGGTACAGATATTGCACGATTTCCGCGGTGTGCTTCTCAGGGTGCCGTTCACGCCAAAACGAAAAAATTCGAATGTATTGTGTATCCAACTGATGGGCTATCTCAATGGCTCTGATAAGTTTTCGAAAGTGTTCTTCTACATTACCCACCTTATCCCCAAACGCATCCCCCGCACGAACAGTACGGTTGACATCGAGTGCGCACTTAAAGATTGGAGACGAGAAACAGGAGACAAATAAACCTCGTCGCTGTACCTCAGTACGAATTCCTAGAATTTCCTCATCAGATAGATCAACCACATTGCGCTCTTCGACAGTGCGGATTTCAATATGTGTCAAGTCATGATCGTTCGCAAAATCAAGCGCTTCCTGTAGATGGGGTGACACCTCATCAGTGATAATTCCAAGTCTGGACACAAGAATATCTGCTCACCGTCCCAACAAATCAAACCTAGGATTTTGTTCAAAACAAGTCTGCATAACGGAAATTTGTTGCCGTATCTCCTGAAGAGTGACCTGCAAAGTGTTGCGGTTGAGTAATGCATCATACAGCATGTCATAGTAGGCTTTAGCCATCGTTAAAAAAAGATCACTACCTTGATCTGCATCGATATTCCACTGATCGTCATGCCATGTTAGCCGTTCCGAACAATATGCTGGCGTACCATCTGGTTGTTCTAGAGGGTTTGTTTGTAACAATTGTGGTAAAGTTTCAACTGGGGTAAAATATTTCCATTGTAAAAATGAAGTATTGCCTGTCAAACCGCCGTGCGTACCCTGCACATGATAGACAGATTCTGGATATGCCTCGCAAGACGATATCTCCACATCAATCGTTGGCCGATGATCTCCATACAGCAGTATTTTTACATAGTCCTCCGCATCACCAAAAGAATTGGCACTATCCATGCGGCAAATTACTTGCGGTACTGCATCGTTGCCAAATAGTTGCAGTGCCTGATCTATCGGATGTGGCCCAGTATTTAGCAGATTGCCTCCATTCATTGCCTTAATCGTTTGCCAGTCCCAGCGCCGTGCATATCCGTTGTACGCGATTTTGACTTGAACCACACGACCGAGCACACCGGATTTGATCACCTTTTGAAGTTGCTGAAATGCTGGGGAAAAACGCGATTGTTGATAGACTGCCAATATTTTTCCAGACCGGTTAGCCGCATCAACTAAATCATCAACATCCTTTGTAAAACGGGCCAGGGGTTTTTCGCATAAAACGTTAAATCCATGATGCAAAAATTCCTTACTAACTGGCACATGAAGATGACTTGGCAAGGCGTTGATGACTAGATCAATATCCTTTCGCTGAAAAATTTCACGATAGTCAGCATATGCTGTGCAACCATACTCACTTTGAGCCCGTTGTCTGCGTTCTAGCAACAGATCAGCGACTGCTACCACCTTATACTGCTCTTCCATGTGACCAAGCGAAAATCCGTGAATATCACGACCGCTGCGTCCCTGTCCCAAGATAGCTACTTGCATTTGCCGCATAACGGATGCCCCCTTACCTCTTGAATCGGAAAGATTAACCAATCACCTACAACGTATATCAGTAATTAGTCACTGTCAAGGACTAATTACTGAAAATAAATATACTTTTACATAGACTTTGCTAGCAATCGTACGAGATCATTATCACGATACATAGCGCTGATGCCGTCTAAGCGAAAGCTAGTGATGCCATCATAATTCCTGGCATCAGCCAAATCTGTACTTGCAAAAGACATCTTTAATTCAAAGGGACCGCTTTTCTTATAAGCAATACACTGTCCCTTTTTAAAAACGGCTTCTTCGATAGACTGCTGTATTTCACGTCGTACAGTCTTCGGTGATTTCACCAATGCAGCATGGCGCCCCACCGCCACCTTTGTCTCATAGGTAGTTACATAAGTAAGATCGCGTTGCGCTTCCTGACACGCCGTACGGTCTCCGGAGACAAAGATGACTGGCACATCGTACAGTCCAAAAAGCAAAGCGTCTAATCCAATTTCACCGATCGGTGCACCATTAAGTTCTATCGATTGCCAGTCATTTGCCACCATGGTATGATCTCGCACGGCTTGTCGAGTTCCTGCCATCGCGTGGTACCCTATCAAAAGTGCTCCGTCAAAAGAGTTGTCAATACCGGGAAATCGGTTATCCATGCGGGACGCTCCAAGTACATAGCGCGCTTGTTCGTGTAAATCCTCAACAACAAAGTTAAATCCACGACCATGGGCGTCTTTCACAATAATTTCTTTAGCACCTAGATCTACTAGCTTATCCACCACAGCATTAACCTCAGAAGTAAGTATTCGACGTGTTTCTTCATATAGAATTTCACCTTTTACCAATTGCTCACGCAACACAACGCCTGCAATCCCCTCCATATCAACGCTAGCATAGAATTTCATAGTGTATCTGCCCCGCCCTTCTTAGAGATCGTCGAACCGAGTTTAGTACGCTATCGTCTCATTGTTTGTGTGAATGGCTCTTACCAAAGCCTCGATCAATTGCGGATCTGCATTTAACGATGAAGTTCTCACAAAAGAAATACCGTAGGACGCAGCCAAAGTGGCTGCTTCCTTATCAAGATCATAGAGAACTTCCAAGTGATCTGAAACAAACCCGACCGGACAGCTTAGAATCCCATCATAACCTGCTTTTGCAAGCTCTTTAATCACTAGCAAGATATCAGGACCAAGCCAGGCGTCTTTTGTTCGACCTGCACTTTGCCATACAAATTGCCAATCAGAGATATCAGCACAACGAGCAACTGCCTCGCTAGTCGCAAGCAATTGTGACACATAGGGGTCCTGTTCTTGCACAATGCGTTCTGGCAAACTATGCGCCGAAAACAGCGTTTTAACCATGTGAACACCATCTTGATGAAGTTTGTCAGCACTCTGTCGGACACGGCGACACAGCGCATCTAGATAAGGTTCTTGCATATGCCACGATGAGATGAGGCGCAAAGCACGCAAGCCATACTTTTGTGCCGCTTCGCGTGCCTCCTTCTGATAAGTTCCAACGCTCATCCTGGAATAATGCGGTGCAAGAACGATACCAACAGCTGTTGTGACCCCATCTTTAACCATGGTTCTTACGGTATCATCAATAAATGGTGTACTGTGTTTCATACCTAGGTAGACGCGAAACTTTTTGTCATTTCTGCTGTTTAGGGCTTTTTCAAGTTCTTGTGCTTGATCCTTCGTCACGTTATTGAGCGGAGATAAGCCACCTATGGCATCATAACGGCGAAGTAGATCTTGTAGTTGCTCTGCCGTAGGCGGATAGCCACGGCGAATGTGCGTATAATATGGTTCAATGTCCTCTACCCGAGACGGCGTACCATAAGCCATCAACAAAATACCGATCGTGCCTGCCAACGCCTTACACGCTCCTTTTACCGATCACTGTAAGTATGGACAAACTCCGTAAGGCGTTGTAAAACATCCTCAGACACTTCAGGAAATACACCATGCCCGAGATTAAACACATGACCTTGTAGTTCTTTGCCTTGATCGATGTTACGCATAGCTCGCATCTTAATTTCTTCCCATGGTGCCAACAGCACGGCAGGATCCAGGTTACCCTGAAGCACAACGTCAGGTCCTAGAAGTTCCTTGACTTGTGATAATTCCACGCGCCAATCAACTCCGATCACAGTTGCCCCTGTTTCTTTAAATAACGGCAACAAGCCACAAGTGCCCACCCCAAAGTAGATGAGTGGGACGTCAAGCGCTTTTAATGACGTAAAAATTCGTTTCATGACAGGTAATACATAGATCGCATAATCCTGTGATGATAAACTTCCCACCCAACTATCAAACACCTGTACGGCCTGTGCCCCAGACTTCACTTGGGCTGTCAGATAAGTGATGATCATATCCCCTAATTTGTCCATCAAAAGCGACCATGCCTCAGGGTTTGAATACATCAATTGCTTTGTTTTAAGATATTGTCGCGATGGTTTGCCTTCTATCATGTAACTTGCTAATGTGAACGGCGCACCGGAGAATCCAATCAAAGGCACAGTCAACTGTTCACGCAACGAACCAATGGTTTCTAAGACATAAGGAAGATCATCCTGTGGCGATATTGCATGTAACCGCAACACATCACTGATATTTCGAATAGGGGATTCGATGATCGGCCCAACATCGCGTTTTAAATCAAATTGCATCCCCATAGCACCAATTGGCACCATGATGTCAGAGAACAGGATCGCGGCATCCACCCCCAAGTGCTTCACAGGAAGCAGGCTTACCTCGGTGCACACGTCAGGTCGCTCGCAAATCTCAAGAAGACTATATTTTTCACGAATCTTGCGGTATTCAGGCTGATATCGCCCCACTTGTCGCATGTACCAAACTGGTGTACGGTGCACTGACTCCCCACGGCACGCCTTTAAAAATAAATCATTTATAGTCATTATACGTATCCTTTGCTCCTGAAATTTGTTGCATTAATCATATCATATTCACGCCCATCTGTATGATAGCGACAGGATCACGCATTGTATCCATTCTTACTATGGAGTATCATATCGCTGTAGCATGCAAACTTTTTGTCAAGGGGGGTCCATAATGCCTTCTGTTTCCCAATCTACACTAGAACTCCTGAGCACCATCGTCATTGTGTGTGGAGCCCTTGCCGTGATTTTTATCCGTTTGCGCGCCGCAAAGAAACCTACATCTGCTCGAAAAATCATTATGCCACCGCTCGGCATGGTGACAGGATTTCTGATGTTTTTGTTTCCCGTTATGCGCATACCTTTGCCCTATGCAGGAATTGCCTTTTTAGTGGGATGTTTATTCTCTTATCCTCTCATTGCTACCTCGCACATGCAACTCGTGGACAAGCAGGTGTATTTAAAACGGTCACCAGCGTTTGTGCTTGTGTTACTTGCGCTACTTGTTTTACGGCTTATTTTGCATACGTACATTGAACGCTATGTATCAATTCCACAGACGGGTGCAATTTTCTTCATTTTGGCATTTGGTATGATCTTGCCATGGCGCATCGCCATGTATTTCCGTTACCAAAACTTTACGAAGAAGCATAAACGCAAACTGCAAATGTCTGAGAGTAATGCCTAATACTGCGAGGATAGGGCACCTCCTGTTCTGTAAAGGATAATACCAAAACAGAGCAGGAGGTGCTTTTCCATTCTTACAAAATCGAAGTATACGCGATTTTCAGCTCGTCTCATTCCTTTTGCATTACTTGCGTTCTTGACCGGATGCTCATCCACCCCAGCAGCTGTAGACAATAGCACAATGCATTTCATTCCACGTGCAGTAGCGCCGACCCAACAGATGTCCGCACCACATCGCCTATACCACGCAGAAAATACGACCTACGATGCCAAAACACGTACGGTTACCATTTATGCTCACCGGATCCCTCATGGCAAAGTGGTTGACGCATCTACTCTCAATAAAGTGGGTAGCGAACGAACACTCGACACGGCAAGCCTTGATGGCATTGAAAATTACGGTACAGCTGCCTTTGCCTGGCAACCGGTGAATCGCGTACGTCTGATCGATCGATATGTTCCCGCCTATGCGAGGGTTCATCATTATGGAACGTACCATTCATACGTACCGTCCACACAACATACTGGTGCAAGCACAACGCAAACTGTAGCAGATATCCCGGCTACAAGCGCCACATCGGGAACGGCAGGGACGAGTACGTCAAGCACCAGCCCGTCTTCATCGACGACAACGCCTGCGACTCCAGGCACAAGCTCTCCGTCATCGCCGATTCAAATTCCGCCTCCAGGTGTACGAATCGACCCAAATATCACACCAATTGCATCGATATCAGCGACGCCATCAGCCAAATTTGCGGCGATTGTACAAGTAGCGCAAAGTAAATTAGGTACCCCCTATATCTGGGGTCACAACGAAGATCGCGGTCAGTATGGGTTTGACTGTAGCAATTTTACCGAATATGTGTATCACCATGCGTTAGGCTATTTAATGACGACATCAAGCAAAGGTCAATACCTTAACGTTGGTGATCCCGTTAGTGTAAGTCAAATGCAACCAGGCGACCTTGTTGCATTTGACTTGGGGGCACACGTCGGTATCTATACGGGAAATGGCCAGATGATTCAAGAAGGCGGCGGTTTAAAGAAAGTAGGTTATCTACCGCTAGCTCCAGGAAAGTACTGGTACAACCATATTTCAGCTGTAAAACGGTTGTATTAGACACGAAAAAGGCAGCAATCCACGCTTACCATGGCGTTGGATTGCTGCCTTACACATTATAAAAGAAAGCCAGCCACAGTATAGCCCACTGTCGCCAAGCCTCCAGCAAGTAACGTAGGTTTCATCAGCCTTTTCGAGAAATCCATCACAGGTAGTTTCATGACGGTGGCCATCGCAACCGTGTTATCACTAAGTGGCGAAGCAAAACCACCTAATGTGCCGCTGGCAAATACTGCGCCGGCAATCAAAACCAAAGATGCATGCGTACTCGCGGCTAAGCTAAATCCTAACGGCAACAAAATGCCCCATGTTCCAAATGATGAACCAATGAAATATGAAATCAGAGAACCAAAGACAAATAATGCAGGCGCAATAAATTGTCGCGGTACGACGGCGCCGATCGTTTGTCCAACGTAGGTCGAAAAGCCAAGATCAGTCGACACGGCAGACACAGCCCATACCAAGGCGAGTAAAACCAGGACGGGCATCATCTCGTTACCGCCTGATACGACACCATACATGACGCGATCAATGGGAAGACGTCTCACCATATAAAAGACTATCGACAAGACAAGTGTAATCAAAACTGCTTGCAACATCGCTTTGGACGCATCAGCTTTCATGAGCCCAGCAAAGAATCCAGTTGCTTTTAAGTGACCGTCCCACCAAGTCAAAGAAAAGGTGAGGAACAACAACAACAAGATCGGCACGATAAGATGCGCGGCAAACGGTTTAGCCTGATCGCTGAGTACTTCAAGTGGCTCATCAGGTACAACACCCTGCGCTTTTTGCGCCACATGGACATGATCTAGCAAGGATTTCTGATGTGCGAAGTGGGCTATCTCTCCGGTCTCCATAAGCCACTGCCGATGAACCCTAGAGACAATTGGGCGGCGTTGGTGAACCGCAGACTTGGTCGATTGCACATCTTGTGTTGCTTTTTTCTCCTTGGCGAAAAAACTGGTGTAAAGCGCCATGAGTAAAATAATCACGGAAAAGAAATTAAGCGGTATCGTTTGAAGAAAAAACGGATAGGGAGCGAACGATAGTCCATTATGACGCAAAGATGTGGCTAAAAGTCCAACCATGTACCCGACGAACGCCGTACCAATAGGAATTACTGCGATTAACGGAGTTGCTGTGACATCGATGATATACGCGAGACGTTCGGGTGTTATACCCAACTTTTTAATCAGAGGACGCATGATAGGAGCCACCGCGATAATGCGAAAGTCCGGTGCCATAAATGTCCCTAGCGAGGACAACCATGTCACACCATAAGCAGTCTTAGCTGAATGTATTCGGGGAGATAACCACTGAGCAAGCCCCTTAACACCACCTGTAACACGAACAATGCCAATAAACGCGCCAAACAAATACAAGAAAAGCATGAGGTGGACGTTTCCCGCCACCGTAAGTTCCGCAAACACATATTGCAAAGCCGTGTTGACAATGCCAAGAAAACTTGGCGTTTTTAAAAAAGCACCTACAAGAAGCCCCGCCACAAGCCCTGGAATGACCTGTTTAGTCAAGATAGACACAGGAATCACGACAGCGAAGGGCAGCAAAGACCAAATCGTTGCATGCATGGAATGGATCACCTCAAAGCTATGTTCTTCTTTAAGGGCTATAATCATTCGACATGCAGCCGCATTTTCATCTTCTTTCGTCGCATACTAAGTAAACAGCATGGACGAGGTGATCATTGTTTTGGTAAAACCTCACCGCACATCACACACAATTCTTAGCACTGCAATCATGGTTGTTATTGGTATTGTGCTACTTCTCGTGTATTACCGCTATCAAGCTGCCGTTTCACCGTTCATTCGGCACCTCGGGCCACTTGGCATCCTGTTTTCCATTATCTTGATGGCTATCTTGTGTATTGTCCCATTCCCAGCAGAGTTCTTGATGATTTTGGATATGCAAATCTACGGTGTGTGGTTCGGCATTTTGTATGTATGGCTAGGCGCGATGCTTGGTGCTTACATCACATTTTTAGTCGCAAAACATTTTGGTCAACAATTTGCTCGACGCATAGTCGGCCAAAAAAATTTGAATAAACTGAGTAAATCAGTTCATCGCTATGGGTCGATTGGCTTACTTATTTCGCGAATGATTCCATTCATTCCTTTTGTCGTACTTAATTTTGCAAGTGCTATGATCAAAGAGGTAACCACTTGGACGTATCTGTGGACAACAGGCATAGGAATCATGCCCTATGACCTCGGAGCCGCTTTGATATTTCTGGGTGTATCAAAAAGAACCATCGGCTGGCTCATTGTCGGTGCGATAGCGGTGGTCGTGATCTGGCTCGTGACCCTTTTAGCGCGAACATTTCACAAAAATGCACGTTCACGAGTCCCATAATTCACGATCAATAATTTAGCAAAGGATCAACAATGCCTTGGAGCGGTTGTGAACGTTCATAACGCAACAAATTCAAGCGAAAAAAGTCACTCACTTTTTCAATTTGACTTACACCGGACATATGAGGCGTTATATAAATGCCCTCAGTATGCCAAAACGGATGTTCTTTAGGCAATGGCTCTTGTTGTAAGACATCCAGTATGGCGCCTTGAATACGGTGATGAAGCAATGCCTTTTGCAAATCTTCTTCGTTAATCAATTGACCTCGTCCAATGTTTATAACAATGACGTCTTTTTTCATGACTTGCAAAATTTTTTCATCAAGAACATGGTATGTCGCTTGCGTAAGTGGCAGGGCCAGCACAAGATAATCTGCTTGTTGCGCAAAAGTTGACCAGTCATCCGGTTGGTACCAAGCTTCGATGACGCCTTGATCTTTGTGCGTTCTGCTAAGCCCGATTACTTTCATCGAAAATGCTTGTCCACGCTTAGCGATTTCTTTGCCAATCGATCCAAGACCTGCGATAGCCAGCGTCTTGTCAGATATAGACTGCGGCACAAAAGGATTCCATAACTTCTGTTGCTGCGCTTGTCGCAAACGGTCAATGCCTTGCGACAGATAAAGAATCCAGGCAAAAACATACTCGGCGATCGGAGCACCAAATTGATCCAGGACACGAGTCACGGTTTGATGGTTCATTACATAAGAGTGATGGATAATATCATCAGCACCTGCCCCCATCAATTGGATCCATGTAAGTGTGGATCCCGCTTGAATCCACTGCCATGGAAACCGCCATGCAAAAAGTATCGTAGAACCATTGTTCATGCCTCTCTCAAAGTCGATTCTATCGTGAACAACTTGTACCAGAACACCTTGTGTTTCGAGGTAAGCTGCATATTGGTCGGCTTTTGTCGGGTGATAGACAAGAATTGGTCTTTGCAAAAGGTATCCGTCCTTTTCCTACGAAATACGTTACAATAAACATAATACGTCATTGTCGGAGGTCATCATGCAAGGAAGCAGTTCTACAAAAATTGGTCATCGATTGTTGATCGTCACCGCCGTCTTAGTGATTTTATCCGTGATCTTTAACTTCGCAGAAACTCTAGAGACAAAAATCCCCTTGCTTCGTCATTACACAATGAGTTTCGACTGGGCTATGGCTATTTTATGGTTTTTATTAGGTATGTGGCTTGTTCGTTACGGCCACCAAGCATTTAAACATCGGGTGCCAGACCGTCAAGGTACCGATGTGCGAGCGTGGTTTGTCATTTCACGCATCATCAGCACAGTAGGCTATGCTTTTGTACTGTTAGTCGCGCTCCATCTCTTGCATATTCAGATCAGCAGCATCCTTTTAGGAGGTGCCGTCACTGGCGTTATCGTTGGCATTGCGGCTCAATCTACGTTAAATAACCTATTTGCAGGTTTTTTACTTTTAACGTTACGTCCTTTTTCGATCGGACAAAATGTGACCTTTCGTACATCCTCCTTTGATGTCACTGGAAAAGTAGTCGATGTAAACTGGTATTATAGCGTCGTACTTGATGGCGATCGACGGCGCATCTTGCCTAATGCGTCTGTGATCACAGCAATTATTACAATTCATCCAGAACAAGAATCTGTCGTAACAGAGATTCCCGTACCGTACGATGTGTCTCCTTTAGCGATCGCCGCGCTTCTCAACGAGGGCCAAGATGTACTGGTAACCTTACGAATCACAAGCTTTCAAACAGATACATATACGTTAGAAGTAACGGCCCCGGCTGATTTTGACCTATTTTCCATTGTGCAGGCATTAGCTATTTCTCACGGGACAACCACACAGTAGCTGCGTTCAAGAAAGCCATTTGATCCTTTCCTATGGCAAACGGTGCATGATGAGGATCTACCCACAGGAAGTCGTCTACTTCGATATTCTTTGTAAAAGGCAGTTGCGATTCCACGGTGCATAGCACAGCGACATCAAGCGTGCCATAGGACCGCCGCACATCAAGTACACTAACCGCTTTAGTGAGTATGTTCGCCTCTTCGTACAACTCACGCACCGCGGTTTCAAAAGGTTCCTCGTGTCGCTCAGCGAGGCCCCCAGGCAATCGCCACGCATATTGTTTACGATAGGTGTGATGCAAAAACAGAAAGGTTCCATCACCTTTAGGTACAACGGCCACCACACCTACGACGACTTTAGGTTTCAAAATGTAGATAGCAAGAGAGACAACCCATGCCGGTAGGTGACGAACTAGAATTACTGCTATCGAATGAAAAAAAACCATCAAAAGTCGCCGCCTCTTTGTGTTTGTTGCATGGCATGAGCTTCGCGAAACATCATGGGACCCAGTCGTCAAGTGATAGACGCGGGTCCCATTCATTGATCAAAGCAATGGTACGTTATGCGATGTTGAGACAAATTCCAATCGATCAACATGAACGTGTCGAAAATGGACCTCACGTAAACGGGAAGCACCTGATTCTACATGGTGAACCATCACATGACGCACCATGGCATTGGAAATGACGACACTCGTCGCCTGCCCTGACGCCAATTCTTGCAACTTGTGACGCATTTCTTCTGTCATGACGAGTTCTACCCGCAAATGCCCAACTCTGCTCTTATGCACACTGATCTCTCCTTCAAAAAAATCTTCTCAGGAGTACCGTACGCAAACGCCCCATGTCATGTGCCCGCAGACAGGCCCAACTTTTTATCTCATTGCCTAAAAGTGAAAAAATGGATTCACCATGCGTTCTTCACCAATGGTCGAATCTTCTTCGTGTCCCGGAAAGATGCGAACATCGTCAGGCAATGGATAGAGTTTTGTTCTAAGCGAGTTCATCATCGCTGCATGATCTGAATAAGGAAAATCAGTGCGTCCAATGGTACCTGCAAAAAGCGTATCACCTGTCAGCAACTCTTTAGCCTTTCTTTCGTATAAACACACACTTCCTGCACTATGCCCCGGCGTTTCAAGCACGCGAAAATTTCGGTCACCTATAACAATCGACAGCCCATCTTGTAAATCTGCATCAGGTGATGAAACCTCACATGTGACACCGAAGTATTCTTTGATCTGATCTTTCGCCTCTTTTATTAAAGGCAAATCACGAAAAGAGCACCACACAGGTACTTTGAAGTATGCCTTTGCCGCGTCATTTCCAGCCACATGATCAAAGTGACCATGCGTGTCCACGATAAGTCGCACGTGCATCTGATATTGTTCAATGTAATCAATCAAAGGATCGATGTGCGGATGCGCAGGATCTACGATCATAACGTCGCCGTTAGGTTCACCGACAACATACGTATTTGTGCCCATCGAATTTAGCATAAAACGCGAAATAGGCATTTTATAATCCCCATCCCTTACAGATGATCAGAATCCAGCAAGATCGTTACCGGTCCGTCGTTACTTGATTCCACTTGCATCATCGCCCCAAAGACGCCCGTTTGCACACGCATGCCTGTTTTTGCAAGCAAGTCATTAAAGTATTCATACAGCGGTAGAGCCACAGCAGGGCGCGCCGCCTCCATAAAATTGGGTCGTCGTCCCTTTCGCGCATCACCATACAAGGTAAACTGGGATACGCTTAAAATTTCCCCACCAGCATCTAAAATGGAATCATTCATCTTTCCTTCCTGATCTTCAAACACGCGCAAGTGGAGAATCTTATCCGCCATGTAGGTCAGGTCAGGCTCAGCATCGGTGTGCGTAAAGCCAACTAAGACAAGCAATCCTTTTCCGATCTCTCCGACCATTTGTTCGTGAACGCGCACACGCGCATAACGAACGCGCTGCACTACCGCTCTCATAAAATGGTTACACCCTTTTCTATTGGATCACGCGGCGTACGGCGTAAATGTCCTTCACCCGTTTAATTCGCTCCACCACGGATCGCAAGTGATCCACATTGCGGATGGCAATCGTCAAATTCATTGTCGCAATGCGTCGACGGTCAGCACGCCCACTGACAGCCGTGATATCTGTCTTAGTTTCAACTACCGCGTTCATCACTTCATTGATGAGACCTCTGCGATCAAGGCCAGTCACTTCGATGTCTACCTGATACGATACATTATCCGTATCTTCCCATTCGACTTCAAGCATACGGTTTCCTTCATCCACCATAGAAAGGACGTTAGGGCAATCTTTTCGATGGACAGAAACCCCACGACCACGTGTCACAAAACCGATGATATCGTCACCTGGTACCGGGTTACAACAACGCGAAAAGCGGATGAGCAGGTTATCTACCCCGACCACATGCACACCAAGGTTGTTTTTGGCGGAAACTGCACTATGCTTCATTTCCCGATCAGGTATTTGAGCGATCGAGTCGACAATCGGCTCCTCTTTTTTCATACGCTCAAGAAGTCTTGTGACAACTTGTGCCGGCGACAATCCCCCATACCCTACCGCCGCATATAGATCGTCTGGCTTTTGAAAATTGAGTTTGGCTAACACTTCATGTAAATGCGCAGCCAACACAGTATGGGGGTCTAACCTATGCTTCGTGATTTCCTTTTCAAGGATATCGCGGCCTTTTTCTACATTTTCATCTCGTTTCTCACGCTTGAACCACATACGGATTTTTGCGCGAGCCTGCGATGTTTGCGCAATTTTCAGCCAATCCTGGCTAGGGCCATATGATAACTTTGATGTCAAAATCTCTATGATATCGCCAGTTCGCAGTCTCGTATCGAGCGGTACGATGCGACCATTCACTTTCGCGCCCACGCATCGATTCCCAATGTCCGTATGGATGCGGTAAGCAAAGTCGATTGGGCAAGATCCCGCGGGCAATTCAATAACTTGACCTTTCGGTGTAAAAACAAATACTTGATCGGCAAACAAGTCGATTTTTAAGGTTTCCATAAATTCTTGCGCATCACGAAAATCTTGTTGCCATTCAAGAACTTCGCGAAACCAAGCTAACTTTTTCACAAATGGGCCTTGCGATGACGATACGTTGGTCAAATTCTGTGTTGGTTTTGACTGCGATGGCAAAGCGCCTTCTCGTTTATCCACAGCAGTTTCTTTCGTTCCATAAGCTTGTTCTTTGTAGATCCAGTGTGCGGCGATGCCATACTCGGCCGTGCGATGCATTTCCCATGTACGAATTTGAATTTCTAGCGGTTCACCGTTAGGGCCAATCACGGTGGTGTGCAAACTTTGATACATATTGGCTTTTGGCATAGCCACGTAATCCTTAAATCGTCCAGGCACAGGTTTCCACATCGTGTGAACGATACCCAAGACAGCATAACAATCCTTGATCGAATCAACAATTACTCTAACCGCAAATAAGTCATAAATTTCACTAAACTCTTTATGCAATTCTGTCATTTTTCGGTAAATGCTGTAGATGTGTTTGGCTCGACCAGCGAGATCGGCATGTACATTTAACTCGGATAATTTGCCGTGCAGATCATCAATGACCATTTGCACATACTTTTCACGCTCACCGCGCTTTTTCGCCATGATATTGACGATGCGATAATATTGTTGCGGATCGAGATAGCGCAAGGCAATATCTTCAAGTTCCCATTTGATTTGCGACATGCCTAACCGATGAGCTAACGGCGCAAAGATCTGAAGTGTCTCTTCCGCCGTCTTTTGCTGTTTTTCCATGGGGCGGTACTTGAGTGTACGCATGTTATGCAAACGATCAGCGAGCCGAATGAGTGCTACGCGAACATCCTTGGCCATAGCCAAGAACATCTTTCGTAGGTTTTCCGCTTGCTGTTGTTCGCGAGACTCAAATTTAAGACGTTTTAACTTGGTGACGCCATCCACTAAGCTCGCAATTTCAGCGCCAAACTGCCTAGCTAACTCTTCATCGGTGACTTTCGTGTCTTCCACGACATCATGAAGCAGTGCTGCCGCTAATGTGCCAGCATCCAGTTTCAATTCGGTTAAAATCTCAGCTACGGCCAATGGGTGCGTAATATACTCATGTCCGGAACTGCGTTTTTGGCCACGATGGTGTAATTCAGCATACTCATAGGCGGCTTGGAGGAGATCACGATCTGCCTCGGTCAAATAATCTGCTTTGGCAAACAACGAAGCCATTGCCGAACGGCCATCTGGTTTAGGTAATTTGACATCGCCTGCAAAAGCCTCATCGGTATTCATACAGTTCACCTGTCGAATCAGTCGTATTGTACGAGGGAGTACACATCATAAGCTTGAAGACGATCACGTCCACCAAGCGGTGTCAACTCAATTAAAAAACATAATCCTGCAACGGTGGCGCCTAAACTTTCCACCAAGTGTATTGAGGAATTGACAGTTCCCCCAGTCGCTAACAAGTCGTCCACAATTAACACCCGTTCACCAGTATGCAAACTGTCAGCATGAAGTTCTAAGCCATCTTTGCCATACTCCAATTCATACTGTTGACGAACAGTCTGCCCAGGTAGTTTACCTGGCTTTCTAAGTGGCACAAAACCAACGCCAAGCGCATAAGCAAGCGGTGCACCAACGACAAATCCGCGCGCTTCAGGTCCCACAACAATGTCGACTTGCTTTAACCGTGCATATTCGACAAAACGATCGATGGCATAGTGAAACGCCAAGGGATCACGCAGTAAAGTAGTAATATCTTTAAAACTTATACCTGGTTCCGGGAAATCTTCAATAACGCGAATTTTATCGACAAGATTCATAAGGGTAGTCTCCTTTATGGTAACCATTATACAAGGTATATCGATCAGTCTGCAAAAAACGGGTTGACGTGAATCAAAATATCGTAAACCTCTTTATGTCTCTCCAAAATAGCTGCTTTGACGTCTTTGGTAATCTGATGACCTTGTAGTACAGTAATTTCCGGATTCACACTGATTTTCACATCAACAATCCAGTACGAACCATTGATACGTACACGCAAATCATCAATACGCCGGACGCCAGTTACGCAGGACACCGTATCTGCTATCAATTGTGTTGTTGCGTTGTCGAGCACTTCATCCATCAGCGAAGTAAACGAATCGCGAAGCAAACGGTAACCAACGAAAACGACAAGAACAGCGACCATCAAGCCCGCAATCGGATCAGCAAAGTACATCCATGGTTGATTCGTTCTCGCGCCAATCAGAGCAATTACGATGCCTACGGCCGCCGCCAAGGAGGAATAGACGTCCGATCGATGGTCAGCTGCGCCTGCAATAAGCGCTGGTGAATGACTTCTTTTGCCTACCTGCACCTGATACTGGTACAGCACCTCTTTTATCACGACAGCGACTAGTGCCGCATAAAGAGCAAGCGGTGCTGGAGCTGACAGCTTAGTAAACATCTCCATGATAGATTTGTACATCACGTCGATGCCTGCTAAGACAAGCAAGATGGCAACCAGACTGGCCGCAATGAACTCAGCTTTACCATGACCATAGGGATGAACATCATCTGCTGGACGGCGTGCAAAATGGATACCGACTAGAACAGCAATCGACCCAGCCACATCTGTCGCACTATGCGCCGCATCAGCAATAAGTGCGTCACTTCGCGCGACAAACCCGATAATGCCCTTTCCAAGCGTCAGAACAACATTGATTACAAGGCTCCACACAGCCAATTGTGAAGCGGTGTCTCCCGTTCTCTTCGACAGGTGGACTCCTCCTACACCATGACGTACAATGAAAAAGCCCCCACGACTTGATCCAAGGCCTCGCTACTACAGGCTTGACCAAGCGGGGGGAGTACATACGTTACTTAGGCCACTGAAGCCTTTTTGTGCCGCGACTTTGAAAGACTTCGCGATCTCCAAACAACCCAAATCGGACTTGCAATAAAAATGGAAGAATACGCTCCACTAATTAATCCGACAAGAAGTGCAAACGTAAAGTTGTGAATGGGATCTCCACCGAAAAAGTACAGGCAAATAGCCGCAAACAGCACGGTCAATACGGTATTGATCGAGCGCGTCATAGTCTGCCATAAAGAACCGTCGACGAGCGTTTCAAGTTCATGCAGCGTCTTGACCTTAGAGTCTTTAAAGTTTTCGCGGATACGATCAAAGATAACAATTGTATCGTTGATCGAATAGCCGACAATCGTCAACACGGCGGCGATAAATGGCAAGTCGACAGGGATGCGCAACAACGCAAAGACAGAAATCACGATAAACGCATCATGCAACAATGCAATGATACCGGACACAGCAAATCGGTATTCAAAGCGGATCGTAACGTAAATGACAATTCCTAAAGAAGCAATCACAACAGCCCACACAGCCGTCTGTGACTGTTGCTGTGCAATAACGGGATCAACCGTGTTGATTCCAGTTCCTAGTGACTTTGGGAAGACGGCCTTTATGGATTGATTAAGCTTTGCTTCCTGGATATTCGAGAGTGTATACGATAAGCGAACTACAGCCATTTGATTCTTGGTGCCAGCAGCTGTAATCGCACCTTGCCCCGTAGATAATCCCGCTTGATCGAATGCCTTCTGAACCTGACTTGCATGAAACGGTTGATTCAACTCGATTTGTATGCGGGATCCCGACTTGAAGTCAGGACCCAAATTCAAGCCAAATAGCATCATCACGATCAAACCTGCGACGGTGATGGTTCCGGAAAGCAAGAAAAACCACTTGCGCCTGCGCACGATGTCAAATCTCATCGATTGGTCGCCACCTTTCCGTTAAAACCAAACCACCAAGGGTTTTTTACGAGGTTCGACCGCGCGAACAAAAACAGCATACTTCGGCTCAATAAAACGGCCGTAAGTAGTGACACAATAATGCTCGCTATCAACGCGACAGCAAAACCGCGCACATCGCCTGTCCCGTACGCATACATGACACACGCCGCGATAAACGTGGTAACGTTAGAGTCAAGAATCGTGCGAATCGCTTTTCGCTGCCCTGCAATCACTGCAGACTGTAGGGACTTGCCATTGCGCAATTCATCTTTAATACGCTCATACGTGATGATGTTAGCATCCACAGCCATACCGATACCTAGAACAAGTGCGGCAAGACCCGTCAAAGTAAGCACCACTGGCAAGCCCGCAAAAACAGCAATTAGCACATAACTGTAAGCGATCAGCGCCACAACAGCGATCAAGCCTGGCAAGCGGTACATAAAAATCATAAATAAGAAAATAAGAGCAACAGCCAAACCTGCGGCAAGCAATGTTGCATGCAACGCTGACTGACCTAGCGTGGGTCCGACACTCATCGACGACATTTCATGCAACTGAAGCGGAAAAGCACCTGCATTTAACAACTTAGCCATATCGATGGCGGATTGTACCGTCGGAAAACCGGTAATAACAGCTTGTCCACCCGTGATTACACTGTTGATCGTTGGATCTTGAATCATCTTTCCATTCAACCAAATAGAAACCCTCTGTCCCAAATACTTTTGCGTGACAGCCGCAAATTGGCTAGGGTGCTTGAACTGGACAGCAACATCAGCCGCTTGTGTTTGCGGATCAGGTTGATATGCAGCATTGCTCATCAAATCTTTACCGGTAAGCAAGACTTGTCCGGATGGTGACTTAAATTGCAACACAGCCTGTTCATCAAGAAACTGGCGTGCCTTCTCTTGATTGAACTGTCCAGCTAGTTCAACGCGGACGCGATTACCATTTTCGACTTCGATCAAGGGTTCCGAAACACCCAGACTATTCACACGATTATTAAGCGCTGCCACAGTAGCCGCCATATCGTTAGCCGTTACTGTTTGACCAGGCTTGCCGACTTGATACAAGACGTCAAAGCCACCCTGCAAATCGAGTCCAAGTGGGATTTTTTTATACAACATTTGCGAAGTGGATAGTACCAACCCAAGTATAATCACGACAATAATAAGAAACGTCGTGAGGCGTCCCCACTTAACCATGAGTCCCCTCCTAAAAAATTCAATGTGCTTAGTATACGATTAGAGCGATAAACCCGTCAAACGCTGTCTAAATGGGTCGGATCATCAAGAACAAACGGCTTGCGATAAACCTCTTGCATGGTATAGTTCATAAACTGCTGCGGTTGTAAGCATAACACTGCATTGACCAATTCATGCAAATTCGTTGGCCTGCGTTTTTTTTGTCCACAAAAATAACCCCACAAATCATCGATCGTTACCGCACCATAGCCGAGAAGTCGAAATTCATCGACCTTATCTCGTAGTAAATGAATAATATCCTCAGTCGGCTCCGTATCTAATGGATTCGGCAATGGTGGTTCTTCAGGTTCCTGATATTCCTTCACAATGCTCTCTACGGGATTTTGCCACAAGTCTAGTGACTCTTCTATAAGGGGTTCCTGTTCACCTAGTTCCTCTTTTGACAGTTCTTCTGGAAGTGGCTGTGCTTCCTCAGGCAAACTTTCCACACTAGGTTGCACGCTGTCTGCAACCTGTGCGACCATTTCGTGCAAATCCTCAGTGAAATTATCATCGACAAGATGGCGGTCTCTCACGCCAAAGATGCGCTTGATTCGGTCTGCCAAGACTTAGCCCCCCTTCCAATTCACTAGATATTGTCTCATCCTTGTTCCCTGCATGCAAGTGCCAAGGACTAACCTCACTGTTTTTTGCATAGGTTCAGGAGAGAAAGTTGAAGGACAGGCAAGGAGGCTTAACGATGCACCGCCAATCATTTATCGCAGGAACTTCCATATTAATCGGTGCAAGCCTTGTTACGCGAATTCTCGGGTTCGTCTATCGAGTAGCTCTGACACGTTTGATTGGTGCTGAAGGAATTGGCTTATTTCAAATGGTGTTTCCCTTTTTGTCGCTAATTCTTACCTTTGTTACCCTTGGCATGGGTATTGCCGTTTCCAAACTTGTCGCTGAATCTGTTGTTACCGGTGATCGCAAACGCATTGCTCGCATTTTGTCGATCTCTTTAATCACCACAATTGCGTTGTCTGCAGTATTTTCTATTCTCATGGTGACATTGGGCCCTGTTATTTCCCGAAAAATATTTACCGATCCGCGTGCTATTTATCCCTTTATCACCTTAACCCCGGTCATTGTGATTATTGCCATTTCTTCCGTGTTGCGTGGCTATTTTCAGGGCCTTCAGATCATGTCTACTCCGTCGATCGCATCGATCATCGAAACGTTGCTACGCATCCTTGCCGTGTGGATTTTAGCCACCTTGTCACTTGTGAAAGGACTTGAATTTGCAGCCGCTGGTGTTTCAGGAGGTATGATCCTAGGGGAACTTGGCGGTTGTCTTTATATGTACCTTACCTATCGCTTACGGGTCAAAGTGTCGCAAATACCGTTGCCAAAACGACCTGTAAAAACGGAGTCGAGGTCACACACAATTCGTGCGATTATGAGCATTGCCATTCCCGTCACGTTTAGCCGCTTAATTGGGTCACTGGCTTACGCACTTGAACCTATTCTTGTCACAAGATCGCTCTTGACCGCAGGACTGTCTACTGTCGCCGCCACACGCGCCTATGGAGAATACGGCGGTATGGCTATACCTTTATTGGTCTTCCCTACCGTTTTTACGTATTCACTAGCGATTCAACTTGTACCTTCCATCTCAGAAGCTGTAGCATCTGGCAATAAGGCAACGGTATCACGGCGTTTGCAACAGTCCTTTCGCGTCACAGCTCTTGTAGGCTTTCCGACGTCGCTCATCCTGTTGCAATTTGCAGTACCTCTATGCGTGGCTATTTTTCACCATCCTGGCGTCGGTGCTCTGCTATCCATTATGGCTCCAGCCGGTTTCCTTCTGTACTTACAAGGACCTTTATCAGGCATTTTGCAAGGCATCAATAAGGCCGGTATCGCCATGCGCAATTCTTTAATCGGATCTTTTGTCAAACTGATCATCATTTATCTACTTGCATCCAATAAATCCATTGGTGTCACCGGTATTGCCTGGTCGGTTACAATTAGCGTAACTCTGACCACCCTGCTTCATATCGCATCTGTACATCGACGTATCGGGTTTTCGGTAGACTCCCTTGATACGGCAAAAATTCTATTAGCTACGGTCCTGATGGCTATCATGTCCAAACAACTCTGGAGTGTACTGCAAAGTGTTTCCCCCATGTGGCTGTCACTTACGACGACAATCTTTGTTGCCCTCCTTTTTTATGCCGTTGTACTGTTAGTGACGAAAACCGTTACTTCGTATTCCTTCGTCCGTATACCAGGGGTAGGAAAGCCCTTGGCGCGCATCATTCGCAAAATTCCTTTTGCCCGTTGATCACCTAAAGCAACGGGCTATTTTTCTTGATTTGACTATCCTTATCCACCCGATCAATGTGCAAGTTTTGTCCATCCCACCCCGCATAAAATACATCCTTTTCAGATTCGAAACCTTGCGCTACTAATTGCTCTTTGAGCCAATGCCTAGACTTTCCGATACCAGATAGCTTGTCATCATCGATTTGCCCATCTACAATGACAGAAGTGGTCATTGTCTCAGGCATCACGGCGATACCTAGGTCATCAGGAGTTACAGGCCGTTTGTTCGCCTTTGCAAAGACTGATAACTTACCAGATGTTTCAAGTACGGCAAATTCGACATCCGCTACGGCTGATATGTCTTTTTCCCGCAACTGCATCAAAAGATCGGCCACCGCGTACCGAGTGCGTTTCATTTCACTGTCATTGATCTGCCCATTTTCAATCAACACGGCTGGCTTACCTTCCATGATGTCATGGATTTTTTTGCTGTGTAAAGACAGGTACGATACGCCGACTTGCAATAGAACCAGCAAGGCAATAACCACAGCACCATGCCATATCGGTAAGCGCAGGTCCTGTAAAGCCACGGCGGAAACTTCTGCGATCATAATCGAGACCACAAGATCGAAGATTGACAACTTGCCGATTTCCCGCTTGCCCATAATACGCAAAGACAGGAGAACAAATAAATACGTAAAGATCGTGCGTATGACTAATGTCCAAATCAATAACAACACATCCCGTGGTCGTATTTAAAAATGCAGCTTCATCAACCGTAGTATGAGGAGGAATTCCTGTGCGAATTCGTGGGAAAGAAAAAGTGCCTGCGCTTTTGCAACAGGCTGATGCGTGGATTCATCAAGAAACGGACGGTTTAATCACAATTGACACAACTTCTTACCCCACAGTCTGCCTTGAAGTCGGGTGCGGTAAAGGAGTATTTTTGAGTGAGCTTGCCTCAAGACATGCCAATGTATTTTATCTTGGTATTGACAAATTCGTGGAAATTATTGCTCGAGCAGCGACACAAAGTGCTACGAGGGAAGTTAAAAACGTATTGTTTACTATGACCGATGTGGAACGCATCGAATCAATCGTTGCCCCATCATCCATTCAGACGATTTACTTGAACTTTTCTGATCCATGGCCACGGCGCAAAAACGAGAAACGACGACTTACGTACCCACGTTTTTTAGATAAGTATGCCAGGTTGCTGGCACCCGGTGGATGGGTCGAGATGAAAACCGATAATGCAGACCTTTTTATTTGGAGTTTACAATCCTTTACAAAGGCTGGTTGGACTATCGCCGAATCGGAACGAGCTCTGTCGGAAACGGCGCAAGAAGGTTTTGAGGATGAAGCACGATACATCAAGACAGAATATGAGACACGCTTTCGCGGTCTCGGCGTTCCCATCTGTTTTTTACGTGCCATTCCTCCCATGCGGTCATAGCTTGGACGTGTTCCTCATATATATAGGGTAAGTCGAGAGACAAACCCGAGGGGGGCGGCAACAACTTGAAGTACAAAATGTGGTCAGATCTAAAAAGCGATGTGCATGGATCGCCTCTAGTGTACGGTGTCGTTACTGCTTTCATTGCTTCGCTGCTCTGTACGCTGATCCTCGCTGGCGTATACACTTGGAGCAACTTATCTGAATCTACACTTCCCTTTACTGCTTACACGATCAATGCTATATCTGCTCTGATTGGGGCCGTACTTGCTGCGAAAAGTGCGGGTGTTCGTGGGTGGTATTATGGTGGGATGACCGCCTTACTTTTTAGTGCGCTACTTGCTATCGTAGGAAGTTTGGTAGATTTCAGCGCAGCCTTTCAACTCGAAACGGTTGTTCGCATTGCTCTACTCGGCCTGATCGGTGCATTCGGGGGTATCATCGGGGTGAACTTTT
>JAKACU010000097.1 GCA_021821185.1 Bacillota bacterium | reverse complement strand
TTACTCACCCCTTAGCGTTAGATGGTGGTTTAGCCATGCTCGCTATGAACGGTTTGACCGCTTGATTGCCAGCACGTAAAATATTGATCGCGTGGTGCGTTGGTAGTTGCATCGCCTCGTCAACCGTAAAAGGCGAAATACGCGACTTAAGCGCTTGAAAGGCGGAATCGGCACCTGCGTACAAATGATAGTGCGGAGACGCATTTTTGAGTGCTAGCTGTAGTTCTGACGGCAGTTGCTCCCAGTAATGAAACAACCACACATACCCAAAGCGATGTTTTCGGGCTTCTACGATCGCCGATGTCCATAAACTTGTCGATCGCAAATATTTGTGCGGTTCGTCTTGAATGATAAAAAATGGGAATATCGCCTGTTTGCCATACACCCGTTCGCGCAATCGCATCGCTAAATCCAGCTTAGTTAGCAAAAGATTCACGATAATATCCGTAGCCCCTGGACTCATGTCGCCGTCTGGCAAATCACAAATAATCATGCGTGGTTTTGACGTGAGTTCAACCATATCCAAACCATTACGCGACTCCATGCAGCGCATGATGTATTCGTCGCCCATGACGGTATCTAAACGATTGTAAATCGGTGACATGATTTTTCGTCGCATGTCCGTCTTATAGCTCGCAAATTCCGCGAGTGTATCCCTGTGGATGCCGTCCGGAACACGATCAATCGCCTGTGCGAGTAAACGATCGTCTCGGTATAATTCAACAACCTCAGCGACTCTCGCATCCTGTAACGCCATGATGCCTGATCGTAAAAATCGCGCTGTTTGACCGCCCATGTCATCCTCTAGCGAGAAAAAATCAATCGCCGTGTGCGTTAATCGCGAGCGCCCTAACGTGTCTTGCAGGGCTTCGCGCCAGTCGAGAGCATACGCTTCCTTCCCGAATCGCAACCTAAGCACATTCCCTTTCCCAATTGCCTGTTCTAACTCGTCCCCTAACTCGCCTTTTGCCGCATCGATACCGATAGCACCAAACCCGTTTTGATACGCCTGCACCATCCAATTCGCGGCGAATCCACGCGTTTTGCCTTGTCCTGGTGGTGCTATGACGATGTGCGTATTGACTAACTCGTCAATGTTGGTGATAGGTTGGTACACCTTCGTCGTGCGCCGTTTATGCGTCACATCGCCCAAATACATGCCACCTTGCGTCAAAATGGCAGGCACGCTCGTTTCTGTTCTGCTAATTGCCTCAATACGCTCATCCTCCGCCTGCATGGCTCCTGACGGCAGTTGCAAAAATTGGGTGAGTTCAGGGATCGACAAAATATTGGTGGGTACCTTTACAGGCACTTCGTGTCGTTCGATTTGCCGTATAGCAAGCGCGGGATTTCGCACAAGTGACATTTCCCACTCATTATCAAGGTTCGTGTCTTGGAACGCCGTGAATAGCCTTTTGACCGTCCGTGTCGCACTCTTGGTAGACGTTCCACTCGCCGCCAAACGAACGTGCAGATGAAATCCCTCATGCTGAGTTTTGCGTTCCGTCGCAGGTTCCACATTGCGCAAATGACGTTCGCCATTTTTTAATTCAGATGGTTGAGCGCCCATCATGCGATCAGTCAATTCCATCGCTTTTTCCAGTATCCCATCGTTAATAAAATCACCAACGCGCAGCAATCCGTCCTTAACATCACGCGGCAGGCGCATAATATCCGCGCCACGTCGAAAGTGATACCGCGCACTTTGAGCCTGTCTTTGCCACCAATCGGCGATAGGAACGATCGACATATCAACAATCGCTGTTTCGCCATGATCGACTTTGAGTGCTAGTAAAGACGGCATTGGAGCGGATTGTGCGCGATTAGCTAATAGAGACTGAAAAAAATGCTTCTTTAGTGCCAATTCGCCCACAACAGTGGATAAACCTGTGGATAGCTTGTCATCCGAAGCGCAGATAGCTGTTTTTGGCCAACACGCATCCAATGCCTGCCGTATATTTTTCTCGTGTTCAATGGGAGCGGCGATGTAAAAACGTATCGCGTCATGCGTGTACACAATACGCCATGTGATGCGCAAGGCTCTCTCGTACACCACTCCACGATCCCACCAAAACCGCGCAAGTAAATCTGTGTGCATGTCATGCACTGTTCGCAATAGGCGCTCAATATTGACGCCCGTTTGCACACTCGCATCTGGCACGATCTGAAACATGGTCATGTGTGGTTGTACAGCGCGCAACCACTGTCGTTGCGAACGTTCTTCTAATTGCCCTACCCCAATACGCCGTTGTGTATAAGATGGGGGCGCCTGTCCGTACACCTCGTCAATGGTGATATGGTGTGCAGACAACAACTCCTGAGCCTTTCGCAGTGCGTGTAGAGCATCGACGGAATCAGGATCATGCACAGCCACGGATAACAATTTGCGAATGGTGCGTTTAGCCTCCATACAAATAAGCCCCTTTTAGCAAGACGTAAAACAGATACACGACGAGTGAGAATCCGCACAAGGCCAGTCCTCGCGATGGTTTGGGAGCGAACGGGAACATCCACCAAATCATCCCCAAAGCAGCCACAGATGGCAACAACGTCTCTGGCCAATTCAGAAGTCCTGATTCCCAATACGCCTTAAATGTGTCGATCGAACCCGTGGCGTGAGACGACAAATCCCACCACGGAGCCAAATTTTCATTCATGTACCGTTCGGGATCGACAGTTAGACCGTTGTACATGACTTGCAAATGCAGATGTGGCCCTGTCGAATCGCCAGAATTACCGCTATAAGCGACCGTTTGACCTCGATGGACATAATCCCCTGTATGCACCTTGACGCGTGAGAGATGCCCGTAAATCACGTCATAGCCGTCTCTCAGATGGATGTATACGGCTCGCCCGAATGAACGCGCGCCCTCGTCGGTCACTGCCGTTATGCGCCCGTCATTGATGGCGGGTATTCTTGCGCCAAAAGGCAATGCATAGTCAACACCCTTGTGTGGCACGCTATGCCAAGCATCCACAGCGCGAAACGGTGTAGTGATAGGATAATCTTGTATATTCACAGTTGCACCTCCTAGCCTTGCATGGATGATCCGACAGCCACAATGATCTTGACTACACTGTCAATTAAATAGAGTCCAAGTAATCCTAAACCTGCACGATAGACTGTCGGCCAACCACCGTTTACGTCATTGCGCATCATGCGATACATGCCAACAGCCATCATGGTTTTGGCAAGGGGCGTCCCTACATCCATCAACAAAGGCCATACTTTGTCGTTAAATGTGGTGCTCACAGGATGCGAAAAATCCGAAAATACAGCGACCGTATCCGGTACTTGCGTGGCGTAGGCGACACCAGAGGCGACAATCGTAGAGGATACGATCGCAACAGCTGCGACAGTTGGCGAAAGGTGCATTATTGACCCCTCCGATCACGTGTATTTTTTCGTAGTTTGGAGACAATAAGTGCAGAGACTAGCACAACTAAAACGCCGCTGATCAACCAATCGTATATCACCAATCCGCGCATGCTGTTCACTCCTTCTGTAAATGATAATGAAAGGCGGGAGAATCATGTATTTTTTGATCGCATCCATCGGTGCTTATGCCGCAATTGATTTTATACGCGACACGATTTTGCTTTTTTCTCACTGAGACACGCATCTTCTCGCTTACACACGCATAAACACTTTAGTGTTACCTGCGCTATTTCTACCCATCCTTCGATGGGTGTTTTTTATTCCACTTTAAGGCTGACCGTAGCGACACTCTCTGAATTTTTCGCAGGTGGCTGCCTGCGTTTCCACTCCACTTCTAGCGATCTTCTTACAAATTCAGAAAAATTGATGGTACGAGAAAAATCGTACAATGCTCGATGTGAAGGCTTGCTAAGGTCAAACGTGACCGCTCGTTTTAACTCTCCTGACCGCTCTGACACGTCTTGACACGCTCCTTTATGGTGGTATACTCTACTCTACGCTTCATAGCTCGTCACTATGCAATGGATAGGAGGATATGCGTAGAATATTTTTGCTCGTGATATAATGGAGTGGGACGACGAAAGGAGAAAACATATGGATCAGCAGAAAGACAAATCGTTAAGAAAACACATTGACAACATTCGATGTTCCGTCGATCAGATACATGACTATATATGGATTCCGGACACAGCTAAGGACTGGGTACTTCGTCGGCATCTGACCGATATTCTAGTAAGTGCAGCGGCCACAGAAGAAACGATGGATGAACTATTTCCACATACTTTATCTGTCAGAGAGCGGTTCGAGGCACTACTTGCAGGAAAGAAAATACGGGCTACTGACTGGAAGGAAAAAGCCTTTATACATCTGACTACAGATTGCGCCGAGGAATGCTTGTATTCAAATTATGGGCAACCTACATACAACACAGAGATAGACAATCCAGCGGTGCCATTTGTGATCTATCACGAATAGAACGAATGCACAAAAAACCGCCCATCACAGGCGGTTTGAATTTGATCTTGATCTATCCTCATATCGGCTTTACCGCTACTTCTTTACGCCATTCCGCTTCACTTTGGTATTCATTCTCCGTCACTACTGCCGTTGTAAACAAACTCTCTTTGCTGTGCAGATCATTCACCATTTGCACGATCCGATATGTTGGGTTATTTTTAACGAATAGGTGCAGAATATCTAAAGAATCCTGTCGGTTGATGTGCTTAATCCCGTTCTGATTGGCTACTTCGCGAAGAGATACCTCGCGTAGTCCCGTCTGTGCCATTTTTTCTGCTAATCTTGTTTTCCATTCCTGCATTTCGTTTTCCTCCTCATTATTGTTAAGGTTTTTAGGTTAGTTTATGATGCTGATGCGTATTGCCCACGGACCATTTACATTACCAACACACCAATAACCAAGAGGCTCGTCCGTGACTTCGTAGACAGCAATATCTGTGTCGCTGTAGGATCTAGCCACTCTTTCTCCGAATGGTGCATAGTTATCTAATTCGTTGTTGTCGCAATCTTCACAGATACCGCCACCCAGAAGATCCTCGACCTTTATCCCGTATCCAGCGTCAAAAGCATCCTTAAATTCCTTGTATAATTTCCCGTATTGTTCATTCGTCATCACGGGTTCCTCCTCATTGTGTTTTTTACGCTTCTTCTACTTCTTCTAATTTTTCTTTAATACTATTTTCAATGTATTCGAAAGCATCGTCTACGCTAAATGCGAGATAGATGTCGCTGTCTGTATGCTTCATTTCATCCTCAATTTCGGCTCTGAGTGTACCACTATGAAAAGCATCCACCCATCTGCCTGTAGTAAAATTTTCATCACAAAACCACTCGTCGGGATCGTCATAGACCATAAAATCTGGATCAATACCCAGCGCCATTTGACCTAAAAGCAGCCGAGCATCATTGGCTGTCTCAGTTAAATACCCTCTCCAATTATTCCCGTCCCACTCTACATGATGACCTGCATGGATTGCTTCAAACTCCTCCATGTACTCATTCACAAAATCTAGGATCGTATTTCCAGTGACATTAGAATGGATCGGGAAACGCAATGTGTGTTGATGCCATACGTCGCTTGGCATTCCATCACCCACCACAGACGAATAGTCGGCTGAAATCGTACCATCTTCGGTCATTTGAATGTAGGCTTCTTGCGGCTGGAATTGACCTTTGTAGTGCATATATACAGGTGCTTTTACATCCTCCAGCGCTTTAATTGCTTCGATATTTACTGCCATTTGTTTTTTCCTCCTCATCGGCCGCCCCTTATGGGCTGTCGCCGTGTGTCTTGCTGATGTACACATCATACACCAAGGTGATACCACTTGTCAAACACCTTTTTTGTTTTCTTCAATTATTTTTTTCGCCCCCCACAAAATCAGATCGGAAACAGAGACTTTGCCGATCCCTGATGCCGTCATGTGCGAGGCCAGTGCTTGCAAATCACTGTAGACCTCTCGTGGGAGTGTAAAATTTCTGCGTAATTTCTCGGTTTCGTTAATCACTACTATTCCTCCTTTGTACCAAAGTGATACCATTAGTATATCACAGGAAACAAGAAAAGAAACAGCCCAACGAAAAAACCACACAAAGACCACAACAAAGCCGTTTTTTATGCAAAAACGGTGCTAACATCGTATTGTGCCTAGTGTGTAAACTGCGATCAGAGAGCAGGTGAGTCCGTGTATGCATGCCAAATGGGGTATGCTTGTCCGTGGGGGACGGCGTACGACGATAAAGTCATGTGTACACGGGCTGAGTGCTGTATCCTCGTGACTAAGCACACGCGCGTGGATTACACGCTGTATGATTCAGAACGTGCCGTGACGATGAATTTCACACGAACACTTCCCAAGCGCAAACGGCGCGAAAAACGCGAGCCGGATCCCGTGTCTGCGTCTGACTGGGAGCGCATCATGCGTCATTGATCGTCGCTGAGCACAAACTGCCCACAGCACCTTTGGACGGCTTGTGCGCGGTGATGAACCGCATAAAACAATCTCTCGCCTGCCGATACGATCCATCTCATAGGCGCACGCACGGTCAAATGCCCTGCGCGGATCGATTCCTTCTCCTGTACCGACTGCGTGCACTAAGGCGGGAGTTGCAGTCTAACTCACACAATTAAAGAGGGTGTAGACATTGAGAGTGGCTGCCAACGCGAGCACAGAGCATGTGGCTAAACGGATTTTAGCCAAGATGAAAGCGAATGAATCGGTTGAACTTACGGCGATTGGCGAAAGGGCACTCACGAAG
>JAKACU010000096.1 GCA_021821185.1 Bacillota bacterium | reverse complement strand
CAAACTGTTATCACTGGAGTTGAGAACTCCTTGATATCATCGAGGTAAAGGGAGCCGACGTATCATGGCAAAACAGATTGTGATTTTAGGCGCAGGTTATGCGGGGTTGCTATGTGCTTTAGAAACGCGCAAACGCCTGTCAGGGGTGGATGCGCAGATTACACTTGTGAATAAACACAATTATCATCAGTTGATCACGCAATTGCATGAAACGGCCGCTGGCGCTCGCAGTGACCGTTCTATTCGCTTTTCTTTGCAAACATTGCTCACTGGGAAAAATATTGATTTTCTCAAAGGTACCGTAAAAGCCATTTCGCCGTCGTTGAGACAAGTAGTACTAGAAAACGGCAGGACACTCTCCTATGATTACCTGGTTGTTGCACTGGGCAGTGAACCAGAATACTTTGGCATCACTGGCTTGCAAGAACATGCCTTTATCTTGAAATCTGTTAATCAAGCGCGCTTGATTCGTGCTCACATCGAATCCTGCTTTGCGCGTTATCCGTACGAAAGGCGTCCAGAACTTTTGCGTTTTGTCGTTGGCGGGGCAGGATTTAGCGGCATCGAACTCGTAGGGGAATTGGCCGATGCACTTCCTAATTACGCCAAAGATGCCGGGGTTGATCTGTCTTCTGTACAACTGTATCACGTCGAAGCTGCCCCTGGCATTTTACCAGGATTTGATGAAGAATTGGTAGAAGCTGCGAGAAAGAGTCTTGAATCCCGTGGTGTGAAATTTATGACAGGTGTACCGATCGTAGAGGTATCACCAGGTGTGGTCCATCTGAAAAACGGCAATTCTATCGAAGCAGAAACGGTGATTTGGACTGGCGGTGTGAGAGGCAATCAGCTTGTCATTGACGCAGGCTTTGAAACAGAGCCGCGGGGGCGCGCAAAAGTTAATGAATTTTTACAATCGACGAGTAACAGCGATGTGTATATCTTAGGCGATTGCGCGTTTATCCTTGGTGATAATGGACGGCCGCTTCCGCCAACGGCACAATTGGCCTGGCAAATGGGCACAGCTGCTGGTAAATATCTCTATCACGATATTAAAGGCGGCGCCAAAGTTCCTTTTACACCCAATATTATGGGTTCTTTAGCATCGTTGGGACGAAAGGACGCTGTAGGGAAAGTACTGCAATCGTATAAGATGTACGGGAAAATGGCATATATGGCAAAAGAAGCTAGCCAAATTCGTTATTTAGCCAAGATTGGAGCTATGTTCGCCGCCCGGTAACAAAAACCAATTGGGTATTATTTACTTGCGTCAGTGGGCTGGCAGCGTTACACTTATGGCGATGTTCGAAAGTGATATCGGGGTAATACACGAGCAGTAGGATTTGCATGTGACATGTGCCGCAGGAAAGGGATGTGTGTCCGTGTTTCAATGTCCGATCTGTGGTGAATTGATGGAAGCCCTGACGAATTTTCACTGTAAAAGTCGTCACCAGATGTCTCGCAAGGATCTCGTCCATTCCCACGGGATGCCTAAGTACGTATCACCGGCTATGCGGCGCGAAGTTCAGCAGTGGATTCGATCTTCGCAAGTGATCAATCGATTGGATTTTGAAGTAGCACAGGCTGCGGTTCGCAGTCAAGTGAAAAGAAACGGATAGATCGGGAGCCCTCACGGGCTCCCGCTTTGTGGTATGAGCCCCCGTGCGTGACGTATACTAGATGCATGATAGGCAGGAGAGCCAGAGTGGAGGAGCACCTTACGTGCAAGACAAGTGGATAACACATGCCGCAGGCAATTTACATATTCACATTTTTCCCACGAAAAAGTATAAGACAGTTTCTGTGCTAGCACAGGTTGAACAACCCATGTCAAGAAAGTCTGTCACGGCGGCTGCACTTTTGCCGCAAGTGTTGACACGCGGTACGAATCACATCTTTCAGACCGAAAACCTGACGAAAGCATTTGATGAACTATACGGCGCAGGTTTGTCCGCTCGTGCTAATAAGCACGGTGATGTACAGTCGATCGAATTTACTTTGCAAGTAGCTGGCGAGGAATATATTTCAGGCGCACATGGGTTATTTGATCAGGCCATTCATTTGTTTGCGCAGGTGATTTGCGAACCGTATGTCACAGAAGGCGGTTTTTTTGAACCTTATTTTCAGACAGAACGCACTTTGCACAAACAACGCATAGAAAACATGGTCAATGACAAAATCGCTTATGCGATGGAGCGTTGTGTACAAATCATGTATGAAGGTGAACCTTTCGGGCTATCACGTCTTGGCTATGCTGATGATTTAGACGCGCTGACAAAAACAACCTTATATCACCGATACCACGATCTTATCGCCGATGGCTCGTTGCATGTCTATGTAGTCGGACCCGTTGCTGCGGCGGCAACCAAAGAATTGCTGTTTGACGCATTTGCTTCTTTTGCGGCTAAATCCAGTTTACACGATCATGCAGTGCCTATGATGCGATCGGTACATGAACAGCGCGCGCCTAAATACATCGAAGAGCAGATGGATGTCAATCAAGGCAAATTGAATCTGGGATGTCGCACAGGTTTTAGTTTTTCCAACGATGAGTATGAGGCACTGCTTGTGTACAACGGCATTTTGGGTGGCTTCCCGCATTCCAAATTATTCTTGCATGTCCGTGAAAAAGAGAGCCTTGCTTATTATGCATCAAGCCGTTTGGAAGGACTAAAAGGTGCCATCTTTCTTCAAGCAGGCATTGAAATAGCCAATGTGGACCGTGCTCGTACGATTATCGAAGAACAATTGCAGGCTATGCGGCAAGGTGATATCACAGATGATGAATTGCGTTTTACCAAAGATGGCCTCTTAAATCAGTACTTGCAATCCGATGATCATCCTCTGACGGGTGCGATGCTGCATATGTTTGGGCGCCTGACCAATCGCCAGCGTTCCGTTGCCGACCTTGTTCAGGGTATACATCGCGTGACCTTAGATGATGTGATTCGTGTAGCACAAACGGTCGAGTTGGATACGACGTATTTTTTACGTGATAAGGAGGTTTGATCCTTGCGAGAGCTTCAATATGCGCAACTGGGTGAAACGCTTTATGAACAAGAACTTGCTAATGGGTTGCGTGTTTTTATATTACCTAAAGAAGGATTTCAACAAACCTATGCGTGTTTCACGACACGTTACGGATCGATTGATCGTGAGTTCACCGTCCCCGGCGAGAATACGATGCGCACAGTACCTGACGGCATCGCCCACTTTCTTGAGCACAAGATGTTTGAGGAAGAACATGGTGATGTTTTTATGGATTTTGCCCGCTATGGAGCGCAGGCTAATGCCTTTACCACATTTGATGCGACAACGTACCTGTTCTCTTGTACCAGCCATGTGAATGAGAATTTGCAGATCTTGCTGGATTTTGTACAGCGCCCGTATTTTACGGATGAAAACGTAGAAAAGGAAAAGGGTATTATCGGTCAAGAGATTCGTATGTACGACGACAATCCCAATTGGCGGGTTTACTTTGGTTTACTTCAGGCGATGTATGGGGAACATCCAGCGGGCCTTGATATCGCGGGAACGGCGGAATCGATTGCAAAAATAACCAAAGAAGATCTCTATGACTGTTACCGTACGTTCTATCATCCGAGCAACATGGTGCTGTTTGTCGTCGGTGCGGTATCACCCGATTCTATTATGGATCTTGTGATACAGAATCAAACAGGAAAAAAATATCAGAGGCAGTCTCCCATAAAGAGGCATATTCCACCGATTCCTGAACGTCCTGTGACAAAGGTGCTAAAAGCGAACTTGGCGGTGTCACAACCGCGAACGTTGTTTGGCTATCGTGAAGTCAATATTCCGACGGATACACCATTACGGCAAAAACATGAAGCGGCAATGGAGATCTGGATGGATTGTCTACTTGGTAAAAGTTCTGCGCTGTATCAAGCGGTAATTGATGAAGGGCTGGCGGATGCTGGTTTTAGCATGGACTACGAATTGACAGCATGGTACGGTCACTCGATGATTGGTGGAAATTCTAATGTTCCAGACAAATTAGTAAAGCGTGTTAAACAGGCGCTGGAAGAAGCATCCCAAACGGGCGTTGATAAAGCCGACTTTGTGCGTACGAAGAAAAAAGCGATCGGGCGGTTTTTGGGTTTACTTGATTCACCGCAGGGCATTGCCAATGTGTATGCTTCACAACGGCTGCGCGGCGTCGATCTGTTTGATTCTTTGCGCATCCTTGAAGAAATCACGTTAGATGAGGTCAATGAGGCACTCAAACGACACGTCCAAGAGGAACAATTCTGTATATCTGAGGTACGGCCCCTGTCATGATAACCCTTAAAATAGAACCAGAAGACAGCGGGAAAAAGCTTCACCGCTATATGCGACAACGACTCACGGAGATGCCGTTAAGCGGCATTTACAAAATGATCCGCGTAGGCCGCGTAAAGGTCAATGGCAAAAAAGGCAAGATGGAGACTGTGCTGCAGCCGGGCGACGAGTTGTCATTATTTATGCCTGAAGAGGAATTTGCCATGTTGGCAAAACCGAAAAAAAAGTTTTCCGGCATGCGGTCAGATATTGATGTAGTGTACGAAGATGAGCATCTGCTTGTGGTAAACAAACCGATTGATTTGCTTACACACCCTGATCAAGCAGAGCATAAAGATACCCTTATTGGCCGTGCACTCGCGTATCTGTATAAAAGAGGCGAGATCGCCGATGGACGTGCATTTATGCCAGCCACTGTCAATCGGTTGGACCGCAACACATCCGGACTCGTTCTGATCGGAAAAGACGGTGACACGTTGCGCTCGCTTACGGCCGATATACGTGAACATAAGGTTACGAAAACCTATATCACCATCGTTCATGGCGTGGTAGAGCGTGATGGAGTGGTCGACCTCCCGCTGTTTCGTGAACAAGGGCAAAATCGCACGCACGTTGCCACAGGTGCAAAGGCATTGCATGCTAAATCGGCAAAGACAAAGTATCGCGTGCTTGCCGCCGGAAGAAATATGACCCTGCTTGAAGTGGACATCGAAAGCGGACGCACGCACCAGATTCGTGTACATTTAAAAAGCATTGGCCATCCGCTTATTGGTGACACAAAGTATGGAGGCAAACCAGTCTTTGGCTTGACACATCACCTTCTTCACGCTTACCGGGTCATTTTGCCCGATGGCAGAGAATTTGCAGCGCCTATGCCAGAAATGTTTACCTCCATTTTGAAAAAAACGGGTATTGCGTTTTATTGAGCAATAAGGTCACGCACAACTACGCTGGCAAGTATCATGCCCGCAACAGGCGGCACAAAGGCGATACTTGCAGGCGGGTGCGTGGCCTTTCTGGGCAGGGTTTGTTCAACATCGACTGGCGCAATGCTTTGGCGAATTTCCTCACGGGGTGCCATCGGTGGTTCAAGCGAACAGACCACTTTGATTCCCCGGGTAATTCCCCGCTTTCTCAGTTCTCGGCGCATGACACGAGCAATTGGATCGACGGTGGTGTCCTGAAGATCCATGACGCGAAACTGTGTGGGATCCATCTTATTGGCAGCACCCATGCTCGAAACGACCGGAATATTTTCCGAAATGCAGGCTTCGATCAAATCGATCTTCGCGCTGACTGTGTCAATGGCATCAACGATATAATCGGGCTTAAGCGCCAACAGTTCATCCGCCGTGTCTTTACCAAAAAACAGGTGCTTGACGATGACCTCACAAGCCGGATTGATGTCATTGATTCGCTGTGCCATGATATCCACTTTAGGCTGTCCTATCGTAGACGTCAAAGCTGGTAACTGCCTGTTGATATTCGTGATATCGACCACATCTTTATCGACGAGGATCAATCGGCCAATTCCACTTCGTGCGAGGGCTTCCACGGCGTATGAACCAACTCCCCCAACGCCTAGCACCGCCACAGTAGCCAAGCGCAGCTTTTCCAGTCCTTCGCTTCCGACAACCAGTTCAGTTCGTGAAAAACGGTGCAGCACATAATCCTCCTCCAACCTATAATTAGTCATACTATAAACCAAAGGCGCAAGGATTGCAGGTAAGCCTTTTACTTTGGTAAGCTACGTGATGAAATGGATCAACATGAGGTGATTACATGAATTTTAGGCCAAAGAGGCTTCGTGGTCTATCGTATCTGTTTCTTTGGCTAGGGAAAATCGTCTACGCCGCGCTGCGGATGATGGGCAGAAAAGGGACAAGCCTTCCCGGTCTGCTTTTGTGGAGGATGCGGCCTTCTTTGCTGCAGGAATTGCTGCAGCAACTCGATCGTTGTGTACTTGTGACGGGAACAAACGGGAAAACGACAACCACCGCGTTTTTACACAGTATGCTTGACGACAAACAGGAGCCATGGATCACGAATCGTGGCGGAGCCAATTTGGTACAGGGTTTATTGGCTGCCTTGTTACAACACGTCTCTTTTCGGGGCCGTTTACGCAGTAACTGCGCAGTGCTTGAGGTAGATGAAGCCACGTTTCCGCATGTTGTATCAAGAGTATCACCGACGATGATTGTCGTGACCAATGTGCTGCGTGATCAATTGGATCGCTATGGCGAGGTAGATCAGGCCCTAACAATGATTCGCCGGGGTATAGAGCAGCATTCTGATGCGCAATTGATTGTCAATGCCGATGATCCGTTATGTGCATCACTTGGTATCGATCGGGATCTGACTCATTTTTACGGCATGGGTGCATTACCGCCCCAAGATGATTCGCGCAGGGAAGTGCGCGACGGTGCTTTTTGCCTGAAGTGCGGT
>JAKACU010000095.1 GCA_021821185.1 Bacillota bacterium | reverse complement strand
GCGGTGTACCGGCTCTGATTACTGGCGCACAATCGCTCACACAGGGTATTGCGTCGTCTAAGGCAGGTGCTGTAACGGCAGGTCAATCCTTAACGACCATACATGCGTCTTTAGAAAACCAGGTACTGCCAGGAATTAACCAGGACGATCAAGGACTGCTGGCGGCTGCCTCATCACTGCAACAGCTTGTACAAAGCGACCCGGGTCTTGCCAAGAACCCTGACTTTCAGACAGCGCTGGGGGCAGTTACTCAGGTAGAGCAAACGTTAAATACCAATAACCAAACAGGGATTGCCCAAGGCCTTGCGCAAGCAAATGCTGGTATTTTTCAAGTAGCTCAGGGATTGACAAAAACCGGTTCACAAGGAACGCCGCAAGGACTCGTACAAGGATTAAATGCGCTTGAAACAGGCTCCAATCAATTGGCGGTTGGGCTGACTTCCTTGCAAACACAAGCGCAAAACGGGTTGTCTACTCTGCAAACCGGCGCCTTCGCGCTTAGCAACGCAACTGCTGCGTGGGCGCAAAGCACAACTAAAGCAAATCAGGGTGTGACAAGTTTGCAGACAGGTCTCACATCCTTGCAGCAAGGCGCGAACCAACTGTCGCAAGGTTTGCGTGCTGGAAGCCAACAATTTGGTCAGCTCGTTTCAGGATCCTCGTCTTTAGCGACTGCCCTTGCCAAGCTTCAGTCAGGGAATCAGACACTGTACAACGGTGAAAAAGCCTTGCAAACGGCGATGGGCAATCTTCAAACGGGCGTAAATAAGCTTCACGGCGGGCTAAGCGTGGGTGCTACAGAGTTTTCCAAGCTAGTTTTGGGAAGTCAGAAGCTAAGTACTGGCCTGCAAACCTTGCATCAAGGAACAACCTTGCTAACAACGGGCACAAATGCTTTGCAGCGTGGTGCCAGCAGTCTGCAAAACGGTGCCGCGGCGCTTGTGTCAGGTGCCAACCTATTGACCGCCAACGAGCAAAAGGCGGCAGACGGTGCGGCAACTCTGCACCAGGGACTTGCGCAGTTAGTATCCGGGTCAGCAAAGCTGCAAACAGGGCTTGCTTCTTTAAAACAGGGTTCTCTCACGCTGTACAGTGGCTTGTCTAAGGGATACAACAAACTGCTGCAAAACCTGCCTGCTCATCCACAATCGTTGTCCAGGGCAATGACAGATGCTGCGACGATCCAGGAGATTCAGACGCATCCTGTCAACAACTATGGCACCGGGTTCACACCGTACTTTATCCCGCTTGCGTTGTGGGTAGGGGCATTGATCCAATTTTTCATCATTACCATGCGAGACAACCGATTCATCACACTTGGTGTCAATCGGTTCACGATGACTATCGGCAAATGGGGTACATTTGCTGTGCTAGGTGCTGTGCAGGCGATCATTGCGTCATTTGTGCTCATCGCATTCTTGCATTTGCATCCGGTAAACATGTGGGGCTTTTACCTGTTTAACATTCTGCTTTCCTGGTGCTTTGTTTCGATCTTGTACTTCTTAGTGCAGGTTTTTGGCATGACAGGGCGCTTCCTTGGCCTTGTTCTTTTGATGCTGCAACTGACGTCCGATGCTGGCACATTTCCGCTTGAACTCGTTCCAGGCTTTTTCCGGGTAATCAATCCCTATTTGCCGATGACCTATGGTGCGGCTGGTCTGAGGCAATTGGTTTCAGGCAGCGCCAATTTGTCCCTTGGTTTATCCGTTGGGGTGTTGGTTGGGTTCACAGTAGTTGCTTTAGCCCTAAGTGTGCTCACCAATGTTCATTGGATTCGTTTTGCAGACTTGCGTCCTTTAGAAGCCGGTGCTTAAAAGGGCAGGCAGCAGCGCATAGCAGAGCTCATCTTTGTGTGGGCTCTTTTTTGCTCTTATAAACGAACAATCATGCATGTTACAATAAGCTCATGAAAAAAGACAACAGTCAGCCATACTATGCCGCCATGCTTTCCTTGCAAGGACGCTTGTGCGTAGTGGCCGGCGGTGGATTTGTTGCCAAGCGAAAGATTGCAGCTTTGCTTCATGCAGGAGCCGCAGTCCGTGTGGTAAGTCCACAGCTTGTTGCGCAGTTGCATGATGCCGTCAAGATGGGTGTCCTTGACTACGTACCGCGGTCTTGGAAAGAGGGCGATGGAGATAATGCCTGGCTTATCGTTGCGGCCACCAACGATCGCGAAGTCAATCGTGCCATCGCTTTACAGGCAGAGGCAAGGCGGCAATGGGTCAATGTGGTAGATGATCCGTCTTTATGCACGTTGATTGTACCAGCTAGCATTTCCTTGCCTGATGTGCTGATTGCTATCTCTACGAGGGGGGCCAATCCGTCACGTGCAAAGCAGTTGCGTAAGGCGCTGGAATCCGACGTGGCGCAGGGCACGGACCAATTTATAGGAATGCTGCGGCAAAAGGGGGCAAATTTGCCCAAGGAAAGGTGATACGATGACAAAAGACTTGTGGACCGTAGAGGAGGTCGCAAGGCATCTGCACATCACGCCTCGCACGCTGCACTACTATGAAGAAGTCGGCCTCGTGTCACCCACTGCGCGCACCGACGGTGGGCATCGTCTGTACAGCAGGGATGCGACAGAAAGGCTCGAGCATATCTTGCATTTGAAAGGCAACCTAAGTTACTCTCTGAAAGAGATTCGGGAAATTCTCGATGCAGAAGATACCCTCGATCGACTGAAATCGTCTTACAAAGCGGCCTCTGATGAAGAGAAGGCGCGTATTCTTGACCAGTCGATCGAGTTGATGAACAATTTGGTGTCTACGATCAATCAGAAGCTGGACAATCTTGATGTGATGAAACGCCAGTTTACAGCGCGTCTTGAAAATCTGATAAACGCTAGGACCGGTTTGCCAAAGTAGGCGTGTAAAAGCATGCTTGGTCTTCCGCTAATGGATCGCCATAGGCTGCAAACGCGCGAGCACGTGATCCGCCACACAAGTCACGATATTCACACTGCCCACAGCGACCGGAAAATTGTGCACCACGGATTTTTTTGAGCAGTGGGTGATGGCGATAGATGTCCGCCAGCTTTTCGTTTAGGATGTTGCCAAGCGGCAGTGGTAAAAATCCCGCAGGATACACGGTGCCATCGTGAGCCACGAAGATAATTCCCTTGCCATCGCGGGTCCCGCTTGTCTGACTGAGTGCATTCGCTTCAGGATCGCCGAGCCGCTTTTGCAGATCCTGAGTCAACTCACCATAGAGGTCCCCAAGTGAAAACCGCGTTAAAACATCATCGAATGTATCGATGGTGTCTTTGCGATTGACAATGATACGACGGAAAAACGGACCTTCCACCGTTCGCACATGAATATTATAGCGTGATGCGTCGTATAAAAAGTGTGCGATTTGCTCATGTTCATAGGCACTTAGCTCTTTTACGCCGTGTCCGCGACCCACATGAATTAAAAAGAAGACTTCCCACACGGAAACGCCTGTTTCCTTTAAAATCTGCACGATGGCCGGCAACTCCATGACATTGTCACGCATGACGGCAGTATTAACCTGAACGGTGAATCCTGCTTTAACAAGCCTCGACAGGGCCTCCACCGTTTGCTTAAAGTGTCCGGCAACACCGCGAATGGTTTCATGGGTTTGTGCCGTCGCGCCGTCCAGACTAATCGATACTGCCTTAATGCCAAGATCGGACATTTTTTGTATGTTTTGTTCGGTCAATTTTGGCGTCACGCTGGGTGCAAAACCGACAGGAATACCAAGTTCGCGAGCACGTTTTGCAAGGTCAAACGCGTCCGGGCGCATCAGGATATCCCCGCCGGTCAGAATCAGTACGGGATAAGGCCGTCCAAATTCGGTCAAACTCTCGATAAATTGCATGCCTTGTGCTGTATTCATCTCGTTAACGGCGGGTTCCACCATCGCCTCAGCACGGCAATGACGGCATGAGAGCAGGCAGGAACGGGTTGTTTCCCAGAAAACCAGGATAGGGCGTTCATCAAAGTTGAGGTTTCGCATAGCACAGTCTCCCCCCGAAGGAATATAGGCTTATGATAGCCGTGAGGCGGATTTGCGTAAACACTTCTCGCAGTGTTTTTACACATCACGCTAACTGTTGGCATTATCTTATCTTACCAGCATAGTCTATTAAGATAAATTTAAATGAAGTCCGCTACGCTTTCGCCAGGAGGTGTGTCATGAGTCCATTTAGCTTTATTTCTCATCTTGAATGCTCAAAATGTGGAAAAATTTACTCAGCGAAACAAATACAACAGGTGTGTGAAGATTGCCAGGCACCACTTTTGGTCCGCTATGACCTTGCTGCATTGAAGCAAACGCTTACGCGCCATGAGTGGGAGAAACGACCGCAAAACTTCTGGCGTTATCATGAACTCTTGCCTGTAACTGATCCTGCCCATATTGTCTCGATGAATGAACCGATGACGCCTCTTGTCGAATTACGAAAGACAGCACAAGAGCTAGGTGTTACAACGCTGTACGCTAAAGATGAAGGAGTGCTTCCATCCGGGTCGTTCAAAGCCCGCGGTGCCTCCATCGGTATTTCCCGTGCCAAAGAGCTTGGTGTCACGGGACTTGCGATCCCAACAAACGGCAATGCCGGTGCTGCGTGGGCGCTGTATGCAGCGCGCGCTGGTATAGAGGCCACGGTGATTATGCCAACAGATGCGCCAATCGCTCCGCAAAAAGAATGCCTGATTTCGGGCGCCAAGGTGTACGTCGTTGACGGAACGATCGGTGATGCCGGGACAATTGTACAGCATCAAGCGAAAGCCTATGGGTTGTACGATGTGTCAACGCTCAAAGAACCGTATCGTCTTGAAGGCAAAAAAACCATGGGTTTTGAAATTGCGGAGCAATTTTCCTGGTCTGTTCCTGATGTTATCGTCTATCCGACAGGCGGCGGAGCCGGTGTGATCGGGATTTACAAAGCGCTTCGCGAGTTGCAGGAACTCGGTTTTATCGGGGACAAGTTGCCGCGTATGGCCATCGTTCAGGCAGAGGGTTGCGCTCCGCTTGTCCGTGCGTTTGCTGAAGGAAAAGCTGTATCAGAGCGGTGGGAAAATCCGCAGACGATCGCGTTTGGCATGCGCGTGCCTAAGGCACTCGGTGATTTCATGATTCTTGATGTATTGCAAAAGACAGGCGGCATTGCGATTACAGTCAGTGACGAACAGATCCAGGCGCAGCGTTATGCCGTGGTACAAAATGACGGCTTTCATGTCTGCCCCGAAGGCGCTGCAGGTTTGGCAGGCGTTAAAAAACTGCGCGAGGCAGGTTGGATAAAGCCCGGTGAAACCGTCCTAGCCATGAACACAGGATCAGGTCTCAAGTACATCGATCAAATTGCAACGATGCCACAGGAAATCAGCATTCATGCTTATTCGTAAAGATTTATTTTTGCGGCCCTCATAGACAGGATTTCTGTCCAGAGCGTGGAAAAGTAGAGTAGGGAAAAGATAACTGACGCTGATCACGTGCTGGAGGGTGTATAATCATGGCTTTTGTTGATTTTGAACCGCAATACCGTACAGGTATAGATGCGATGGATACTCAGCATGCCCGCCTGATCGATCTTATTAATCGACTGTATGAAGCGATGCGAAACGGGCGGGCCACGGAAGCTTCCGGTCAGATTTTAAAAGAACTGATGGAGTATGCGAACGTCCATTTTTCCTCAGAGGAGGCCACGTTGGAAAAGATCGGTTATCCCGATGTGGCGCAGCACAAAGAGGTACATAGAAAGCTGTTGCAAGAGGCGGCAGATTATCAGAGGCAGTTTGAAAATGGTAAGATGAGTGCGTTTGATTTGCTGAACTTTCTAAAAAATTGGTTGATGACGCATATTGCAGAACATGATGTGGCCTATGGCAAATTTGATCGCATATCTCGTGATGAAGATGGCATGTCGCAAAGTGCGGCAACGTCCCTGTTAGAGCCACCCGCTGCCGCAAGCGTTGGGTCAGCGTCAACGGCCGGTTTTGGGGAGCGCAGACTTTCGGAACAAGTGCTTGAGTGGTTTTTCAACCAAATGATCGCCGTTATGCCGGAAGACGCATGGGTTGGGTTTATCGATGATCAAGGTGTGCTGCAAAAGCTTCGTGCTTCACAAAAATTCAATATTCCTGCCGTGATTGGTTCGACGATACAAGAAGATGCTATGCAACAAACAGTAAGCGCAAAGGCATTTGCAGAGAAAAAACGCCATGTGCAACAGGGCGACTCGAAGTTGTTTGGCTTTGAGTACACGGCTATTGCTTCGCCAATCACGGATATGGAAGGCAAATTTGCCGGCATCTTGACGGTTGTCACGTCAGCCAATCATCAGGGGCAACTGCGTCAGGGTATTATTGAACTTGATACACAGTTTTCCACACTTGATGTATTGGCGCATGATCTTGCGCAAGCTGGTACAGAGGCGGCTGAGGTTACGGATCGCATCGCGCAGCGAACGCTGCAATTGCGCGAGGAATCGGAAGCGATGAAAGGAATCAATGACTTGATTCGTGAAGTGGCATCGCAAACGAACCTTTTGGGTCTAAATGCTGCTATCGAGGCTGCCCGAGCGGGGGATCTAGGCCGCGGGTTTGGCGTTGTGGCCAGTGAAATCCGGCGTTTGGCCGATACGGTAAAATCATCGGCACAAGAAATTGCCGCCAGAATCGAATCAACACAGCAACAGGTGCGCGAGATTTCCGATTTGACGCAAGGCGGTATGGCGTCCAGTGAGGAACAAGCCGCTCAATTGCAAGAGTTGTCCGCTTCTATCGCAACGGTCTACCAAGTGATGAAAGATCTTAAGCAACTGGCGCAATAAGGCGCGTCCACAAAATCCAGCTTGAGACTTGAAATGACTCGTACCGATCGCTATAATGACAAAGTGATCGACACGATTCGAGCCTGGAGCTGTGGTGTAGTGGCCTAACATGCCTGCCTGTCACGCAGGAGACCGCGGGTTCGAATCCCG
>JAKACU010000094.1 GCA_021821185.1 Bacillota bacterium | reverse complement strand
ATGGAATCCACACTTCCAGATCGTATTTTTTCGTTTCTTTAAAGCCCAGATCGCCAGTGCAAATTTCGATGACACGATACGGCAGTTCAAGCAGCTGCAAAATGCGTTCCGCATCAGCCACAATCTCATCAAGCGCCTGGTAAGACAACTCCGGCATCACAAATTGGACTAGCTCCACCTTGTTAAATTGATGCAAGCGGATCAATCCGCGCGTGTCGCGCCCGGACGCCCCGGCTTCCGATCGAAAACAGGAACTGAATCCCGCATATTTAACCGGCATTTGCTCAGCGGACAAAATCTCGTCGCGATGCAAGTTGGTGACAGGCACCTCAGCGGTTGGGATAAGATAGTAATCCGTATCGGCTATCTTAAATACGTCTTCTTCAAATTTCGGTAAATTGCCGGTGCCAAGCATACTTGCCTGATTGACCAGATAAGGAGGCCAAACCTCCATATATCCGGCATCTGTTTGTGTGTCTGCCATGAAATTTAACAAGGCGCGCTCCAGCTTAGCGCCAAGACCTTTCATAAACGCAAACCGTGACCCTGTCACTTTGGCCGCACGCTCAAAATCAAGCAGACCCAGTTGATCCCCGATCTCCCAGTGCGGCTTTGGCGCAAAAGAAAAAGAAGGAATCGTTCCGTATCTGCGCACTTCAACATTCTCGTCCTCACTCGCTCCATGCGGGACGCTTTCATGTGGAAGGTTTGGCAAACGCAATAGTATGTAGGAGATATCCGCTTCCGTCTCGCGCAAAAGGTCGTCTTTGGTTTTGATCTCATCGCCGACCACACGCATACGCTCAATATGCTCTGTCGCGTCCTGACCGCTGCGTTTTAATTCAGCTACCTTTTGTGATACGGCATTACGCTCCGCTTTTAACGCTTCGGATTGTGCAGTTAATTCACGCCATGTGCGATCGAGCACCAAAAACCGTTCAAACATAGCGATTGTTTCCTCTGACTCATGACGACTGGCAAGGGCGTGCCGCATAGCATCAGGGTTTTGTCGCAAGAGTTTCGCATCTAGCATATCGTCGCTCCTCATCGTACCTTCAAGCAACCATGTTTTCATTGTAGCCGATATAGGGTCTATGTACACTGTAGCTCAAAGAGAGGGCTGCAAAAGCGAGACCTCTCTTTGAGACTTCGTTTACTTGTTAATCATGTCGATAAAATACTGATGCAAGCGAAAATCATCGGTCAATTCCGGGTGAAACGAGGTAGCCAGCATATTGCCCTCGCGTACGGCAACAATCCTGTCCTGGTACGTGGCGAGCACCGATACACCTTGTCCCGCGTCTTGCACCTGCGGCGCCCGAATGAACACTGCAGGAAACAGTCCGCCAGACAATCCCTCGATGGCCAAATCCGCTTCAAAAGATTCGCGCTGCCGACCAAAGCTGTTACGATTGACGGTGATATCCATCGTGCCCAGATGCGCATCATCCTGCTCACTGATGCGCTTAGCAAGCATTATCATGCCTGCGCAGGTGCCAAAGACCGGCATTCCCGAAGCGATACGGTTTTGCAGCGGTTCATAAAGTCCGTACGCACGAATCAATTTACCGATCGTCGTACTCTCACCGCCAGGCAGCACAAGCGCATCCACGGCCGCAAGTTCGTCTTTATGCTTGACAAGAACAGTTTTGGCGCCGCAAGCCTCCACGCTTAGCGCATGCTCTTTAACGGCACCTTGCACATCCAATATGCCAATGGTCTTCAAAACGATCACCAGCCACGCTCGGCCATGCGCTCATTGTCCGATAACGTAGATAGTTCAATACCTTTCATCGGTGTGCCGAGGTTTTTTGAGAGTTTGGCGAGCAGGTCATAATCCTTGTAATTCATCGTGGCTTCCACGATGGCGCGGGCAAATTTCTCAGGGCTTTCCGATTTGAAAATCCCCGAACCCACAAACACGCCGTCAGAGCCAAGTTCCATCATGAGCGCTGCATCAGCAGGTGTTGCCACACCGCCTGCTGCGAAGTTGACGACAGGGAGTGCGCCTGTTTTATGCACTTCAAACAAGAGTTCAAAAGGCGCTCCGATGTTTTTCGCTTCTGCAACGAGCTCCTCTTCAGACATCGCGGCGACTTTGCGAATTTGCGCTTGTACCATGCGAATGTGTTTGACGGCTTCCACGATATTGCCCGTGCCGGGTTCGCCTTTGGTGCGAATCATCGCTGCGCCCTCAGCGATCCGGCGAAGTGCCTCACCAAGGTCGCGTGAGCCGCAAACAAAGGGAATGGTGAAATCGCGCTTATTGACATGAAACTTATCGTCAGCCGGTGTCAAAACTTCACTTTCATCAATGTAGTCGACCCCGAGAGCTTCCAGAATGCGGGCTTCCACGACATGCCCGATGCGGCACTTAGCCATGACGGGAATCGTCACGGACTTCATCACATCTTCGATAATCGTAGGATCCGCCATACGGGCCACGCCGCCGGCCGCACGAATATCAGACGGTACACGCTCCAAAGCCATGACAGCAACGGCGCCGGCCGCTTCTGCAATCTTCGCTTGCTCAGCATTAATGACGTCCATGATGACGCCGTTTTTTTGCATTTGTGCCATACCGCGTTTTACACGATCAGTTCCAACAACGGACATATCTTATGGCCTCCCAATCATATCCATGTTTATGAGTCGATCTATTGTTGATTGTCCTCGTTTTTCATCTTGCGCAAGAAACTGCGAAACATGAAAAAGCCCCCGGGTATCAGGATCAGGACCAAAATAATACTGGGCAGCATCAACCATATGTTTACGGAGTACACACAGCTCCCACCCCTCTATCTCCGATTATAACATAGAACATACTGGGCTTATGAGGACAGGGCGTTTTTTGCAACGCCTGGATGGTTCGTGATCACCGCGTCAACCCCGGCTGCCTGTATGCGCCTTATCACTGCCGGATCATCCACCGTGTAGGGGCGCACAGCAACACCTAGCTGCAAGGCTTGCTGCATGTATTGCGGACTGATAAGAGAAACGGCAGGGTGCACGGCCGTTGCCCCGAACCGCTTGACTTCCTGTGGCACAACCGGTCTGAATTCTGAACATAACATAGCAGTTGACAGCCCTTTGTTCAAGCTTTGCACATGCTCTAAGCTGCGGTAATTAAATGATGAAAACACAATTCTGTCTTGCAATTGCAGATCTTCCACCAGCTTTACAACCTGCTCTTCAATACCCGGGTACGGCACCTTGTTTGTCTTTAGTTCAATATTGACGAGCAGGTTGGTTCCCTTGATGAACTCAAGGACTTCAGCGAGTTTGGGGATTTTTTGTCCAAGATATTGCCGGCCAAACTTGTAGCCGGCATCGAGCGTTTGCAGCCACGCAAAAGGCGCGGTTTCAACGGAACCGCGCCCTTGCGTCGTGCGTGAGACAGTTTCATCATGAATCACCACAAGGACACCGTCTGCCGACCTATGCACATCGAGTTCAATGGCATCCGCACCCATATGCAAGGCAGCTTCAAAGGCTGCCATCGTATTCTCTGGTGCAACTGCACTAGCACCGCGATGTGCCCAGATCTGCATGCTATAACCTCATTTCGTTATACACTGTAATTAGGCGCCTCTTTAGTAATATGCACATCATGAGGATGACTTTCGCGCAACCCTGCACCTGTTATGCGCAGAAACTGCGAGTTTTGTTGTAGCTCTTCAATCGTTGCTGTCCCGCAATAACCCATGCCGGCACGCAAACCGCCGATGAGTTGAAAGACGATTTCCGACAACGGTCCGCGATACGCCACGCGCCCTTCAATGCCTTCGGGAACCAGCTTCTTGTTTTGCTCTTGAAAATAGCGGTCCGAACTGCCTGATTTCATGGCCCCAATCGATCCCATGCCGCGATAGACTTTGAAGCTGCGGCCTTGGTAGATCTCCATTTCACCTGGGCTCTCTTCTGTACCGGCAAACAAACTGCCTATCATAACAATGCTCGCACCGGCCGCAATCGCTTTGGTAATATCCCCAGAGTACTTAATGCCGCCATCGGCGATAATCGGAATGTCATACTGCTGCGCCACTGTGGCACAATCGTAAATCGCGCTAATTTGCGGTACGCCAATCCCTGCGACAATGCGCGTGGTACAGATAGATCCCGGTCCAATGCCGACTTTTACCGCATCAGCGCCGGCTTCAATCAAATCTCTCGTAGCTTCACCCGTGGCGACGTTACCGGCAATAATGTTCAAGTCTGGATACGTATCGCGTAAACGTTTCACCATTTGAATAACGCCCGTCGAATGACCGTGTGCGGTGTCCACCACGATCACATCGACGCCCGCCTTAACGAGCGCCTGTGCGCGTTGAAAAGAGTCGGCGCCAGTCGATACGGCAGCGCCAACGAGCAAACGTCCATGGCTGTCTTTCGCTGCACTTGGAAACTGTTTTGCCTTTTCAATGTCTTTAATGGTAATAAGACCTTTTAAAATAAACTCGTCATCCACGATCGGAAGTTTTTCGACTTTGTGTCGCTGAAGGATTTCTTTTGCCTGTTCCAGCGTCGTTCCCACTGGCGCAGTCACCAGACCTTCGCGCGTCATGACCTCACCGATCGATCGGCTGTAGTTCTTTTCAAAACGTAAATCACGGTTAGTCAGGATACCAACCAGTTTACGCTGCTCATCAACGATTGGCACACCGGAAATCCGATACTTGGCCATGATCGCTTCCGCATCGTAGATCGGGTGATTTGGCGTCAGGTAGACGGGGTCTGTGATAACGCCGCTTTCTGAGCGTTTGACCTTATCCACCTCTTCTACTTGCTCATCGATCGTTAGATTTTTATGGATGATGCCAATGCCGCCTTCGCGAGCAATAGCAATCGCCAGCTTGGATTCTGTAACGGTGTCCATGCTGGCGCTCATAAGAGGGATATTTAACTTAATTCGTTTTGTGAGTCGCGTGGTAACGGAAACATCTCGTGGTACAACATCCGATTTTGCAGGTCTTAACAGCACATCGTCAAACGTGAGCGCCTCTGCCCCGAATTTGTCCGACCAGTTTGCCATAGTAGCCTCCCTTGTTTGTATAAAACCGATATCCTCGGCAGATATTTATGTGTAAGTCTATCCACCTCGTTGTGGCATGTCAACTGTCATTTCGTTACTCCACAGGGATTTGCCCAAACGTTTTTGTGAGGACATTATGGTGAACCAGATTATCTTACACAGCACAACACCTTGGCAAATGATACGACGAGTGGAATCCCCGTCTTATGCCGGGATTATTTTGGCATCAGCATACAAACGTACTGGCTTTATGCCGCCTAAAGTGAGGATTATCGAAGCTGCCTTTGCTATGTCGTCAACGATGGTGCAAATGAGGACGTATTTTCGTGCCGCCCGGGCAGTAGACGTTTCCGCCCAGCCCATCCTCCTTTACTACGGCATACTGCACCTCGCCAAGGCAGCTGCGATCATCGCCAACCCATATTATGGTGATACCCTGGAATCCCACAAACACGGATTGTCCATCCGGCGAAAGACGGGAAGCTATGATTATTTTAAGGATCGTATCTTTATTCAAAAAAACGGCGTTTTTTTGGATTGGTATGTGTCATTGCAACGCCTTTCTAACCACTGGCCGATCACCGGTTTAACAGTCTATGGCGAAAACGCAGCGGATCATCTGGCACACGTTTCACTCCCCGTTATAGAACTGTGGCGCTGCATTCCGGATGTATCCGAACTGCTGCAAATCCTCAACAAAACGACACGTTGCGCAACTGTCTCATTTTTTATACCTTCGGCAAAACATGACGCGTCTGTCTCCGAACGCGGCTATACCGTTACAGGGCTCTCCCGGACTATTGACGATTGGGCAAACAACACCGGACTAGAAAGAAATACGTTGGAGGGCCACCTGACACACTATTTGCAGGCATCCTCCCCTACTCATGCATGGTCTTGCATCCCCCGTCCTTTTACGGGATCATCACGGGGTGAGTACTCGGATAAACCGATCGATTCACAAAACGAAACACGCTACGATTCTTCGTGGACATTATGTGTTCCGCCGCTTTCACCAACTTTGCTCAGTACATTCACCTTTCCGGAACCCTTAGTATACTTTGCGTTGATCTTTCAATTAAGCATGTTGCAGCGCTATGAACCCTTAGAATGGGTTTCTCTGATCAACGACCCCATGAGCCTTGAACACATGCTGATTGAAATCCTGTGCAACGACATTCTTGATCTGATGCCACCGCTTCTCGCACGACTGCTAAGTGCCATTGAACAGACAGAGTAGTGCCATGTGACGCAGCGGTCCTATACTTTCATGGACCGCAAGGCTTTTCTCAGTTCACGGATGCTGGGTCGTTTACCATACATCAACACACCGGTGCGGTAGATTTTTGCCGAAAGCCACGTTATAAAATAGACACAAAGAAGCAAAATGACAATCGCCACAACAACTTGCCATGCTGCAGGATTGCTCAGCCCTATTCGTAAAAACATGATGAGCGGTGTGAAAAATGGGATAAATGACATGGCGACTATAAATGGCGAGGTTGGTGCTTGCAACCCGTAAATTCCAATATAGAACCCAGCCAAAAGTAAAAATGTTACAGGAAGAACTGCCTGGCCCAAATCCTCCGTTCGACTGACAAGAGACCCGATGGCAGCAAATAAAGTGGCATATAAAAAATACCCCGCGATATAGAAAAAGATGAAGTAAAGGAGCAGACTTGCTGGTACATCACCGAGACTCAAATGAAATTGTGTCAATAGAAAATTAGCATTTTGCGGCATGGTTATATTAAGCAGAGCAATGACAATAAAGATCACGATCTGCGTGAGTCCCACGAGTCCAATGCCAATAATTTTCCCAAACATCTGCTGCAGCGGGGATACACTGTAAATGAGAATTTCCATCACACGCGAACTTTTCTCTGCGGTAACTGCATTGGCGAGCATTGTGCCAGTCATGGTTACACTCATAAAGAGCAAGAACAA
>JAKACU010000093.1 GCA_021821185.1 Bacillota bacterium | reverse complement strand
AGAGAGAACCTCAATGACATCCCATTTCACCTTCAATAAAACGGAGGCTCTTGCCTGGCATTGTGGCAAAGGGAAACGCGTTGATTCAAACGATAATTCGCTGTACTTGTTTAATCGGGCCTGATCGAAGTGATAGATTTCAAACGGCAAATTAGAGACCCCCGAGCACCATGGCATCACTTCGTAGACCATCCATAATTTGTTGGAAATATGCCTTGATGCTCAAGATTTCGTCTTTGCTTACACTATTCCAATCTACATTTTGATAGAGTGCGGTGAGGTTCTGCAGCGCTGAAAAAAAGCGTTCAGTACGTTCAGTGTTCGTTATAAAGATGATATTCAACGCCTCGCCAATGACCCTCACGTTATGCTGACTATGAACCATTGATACAGCTTTTTGAAATGCATCAATTTTGTCAGATACGTTCAACGAAAGAAACTCTGGTAGTTTGATAAAACGAAGCAACGTTCTCAATTCATTCTGTGATCTCCTTTCGAGTTCTAAAACGCGAACCTCAAAAGCGTAACCACCACTACGTCCAGCTTGCACAATTTGCTGAACCAGCCCCCAAGTTGTCAGTTTTACGTTATGGCTCTCAGCTTCATGGATAGAGGAAGTATCAAGATCATTAATGATTTGGTAATGTCTTTTCACTGTAGACGTCTTCCACCCTGTGAGTCGGCAAATGATCTGATTCGATAAGTGGTTATCCTTGTACAAAAGTAATACCTCAACCGCAGCCCAATACGAGAGCTCTTCCCGATTATGAAGCAAGCTTACTATAAGCAACTTTTCCTCTTCAGTGTCGACCCTGTACACAGTGACTAGGACATTATCCTTGCTGTCTAGTCCATCAAATGCAGCATATCCATGCAATAGAGTGTAATCCTGAGTATCCAGATTCCAGATCACACTCAGCGGGATTTGCTTTGCAGCCAGATATGCGTCTGGACCTACTTCACAGCGATCTAGGCGTTCGAAGAGTGGTTGCATTACGATTTTTTGTACAGGTATTTTTCTGTTAACCCTAGAAATCGCCACTTTAGCCCCTCCACAGGTATGATAATAAACCTATGCAGGGCCAAATTTGTCCTATTCTAACTATCAACGTAGCCGTATTTTGAATTCCAAACGATATTGGAAATTTATTCTTGAAATGAAGTGGATAGAGTGCCCGATCCTGTTAGTGCAGTCCATGTTGACAGTCCTAAAACTAAAGAGCAATACATAGCAAAGGCAAAACTATCAAGTGGTATTATGGAAACACGCGAATAGGTATACGACTATATCGTAAACCCAAAGATGAATTACTACTACACGATCCGCGGAGGCCACCAAACACGCATCATAGGACAGAGATCTACAGCCGGAACACACTACATCCGTACGCACCCTGATGACACTGCTAAGGACAATCTGCTTTCGCTGCTACGTTTTTGAATCGAAAATTTCATCTGCAGTTTCGGACACTGCGGTATTTGCAAAGCAGTTTCCACCAAGCAACAGTTTACGAACTTGACAAAACTCTCTGAGCTTGTAGTCAATATCCGATGCTTAGAAAGTTTTTATCACGCTATTCCTCAAAACGAGAACTGATACAATCAAATATAACCTTTTCCAGATGGCTACAGTTAAAAACGGACTGTACCGACGCATCGAAGGCCTTATCCTTATCCACTGCGTCCCAATCCAAGTTAAATCCCACTTCCTGTGCAAGGCAACGGAAATATTCTCGTTGAGTCCGACCATTACCTTCACGGAAAGGATGAATGATGTTAATTTCCCCCATAAAATATGCTGCTCTCTTTGCAAACTGTTTTCGGGAAGTTTTTCTCAGATAATCGTCATTTTCCAATTATCCATATACTTCATTGAATTGTGAATTAATGAACTGAAATCTTGCAAACGGAGTATTGCCCTTAGATATATCCTCATTTCTGATCAAACCTGCAAACGGATACACGTCCTGAAAAATATATAGGATAACAGTACTTTGACTAAATGAACATCTTATCGGTTAAGGGCCAGATCTAACGCCGATTTTCTGAATTCGTCATGCGTCATTTTTCCCTCTACGCGTTTTCGCACAATGTCTTCTGAATCCTTTGACACAAATTGCCCTTCGATAGCCAATGTTGCCTTTGCATATCTGAGCGCCTGTTCAATTGTGTATTTTGAGATGTTAGAACTCTCAATGACTCTCATTACACGATGACACTTTATGTGTCGTCGATTATGGTTTTTTAAGGTGGATGGCACTCGACTTGTACTACGAATTATTACCATGACAAGACCACCTAAGCTTCTATTATAACCCCATCTTATTAGTATACACCATGGCGAACACCTACCATATCGACCGTTTAGTGCCTAATTACATTGACGTTTCTGTATCAACTCAAAAGAAAAAACTTTTGCTAAGCAAGCAGCCAGCTTACATCTATAACCATTCCCACTTATAATCAAAAGAAATCGTTTGGCTGCTCTTTATAGATGGTTATGTTTATGAAGATAAATGCTCTACTATCTCCTTACGATTTCAGCAGGAAAATAAAAGAAACTTGTCGAATGCATATAGAGTTCGTCGAAGTGTGCAGTAATAGGCTATAGTTCGATGATCTCGCTCGGGGGAGCTACTTATAAGTTACATGCAAACCATAAGGTAAGTGGGGGAAGTAGGATGAGCACACCACAGGTCTCGGCTACAACGGACAGTGTAGCTACTGATGAGATTAACTGGTACGCCATGATTAAAAATTTTGGCAATCAACATGGCATGACTTGGAAGGAAACGCTTCACTGGATTTCTAACCGAACGAGCTTACAAGTCGCCTGTGAAGTTTTCGGCGTTTCTTTATCGCCATTGATCGCCACGCGCTATACAGAGGCTGATAAAGAGATACTGACACTCCTAGGTGACATTCTTGATAAGGAAGGCTTTTCCGTACCGCGCTTGATGGAATATCATCGCGTAAAGTACACAAGAAAGGAGCAAACCCGCGTGGGATTCTCATTGACCAAAGAAGAGTACCTCTTGGAACGTGCCAAAGGCAAGAGCAAGAACCGCATCGCAAAAGAGCAAGGCATCAGTGGCCCGGCCTTATTTCACTGGTTACATAAGTGGTCGTTGATCGAAGGTTCTGAAGAACAGCAGCAGATCAACGACTTAGTCGGTAAGGACAACATCACCGCCACACAACAAACACTTCCTAGTAATCCACGTAGGGAGCATACTCAACTTGCCCCTACAAAAACAAACGTTGACCTATCCAATGCAAGATCGCACATCAAAATGGTGACGAGCCTTGAAAAGCCATCCCTACCTACTACCGATACTGCGGCAATCATCCTTTCAACCATTCAGCTATCGCTTCCTATCACGTCCTGTGGCGAAGTACGGACAACCTCATCAGACAATGGCAAGCCCCTAGAACAGTCTAAGCAAAGTGCCATACATTTGGCATTACAGATGCTACAAGACGCGGTCTGCAACGCCTATAACGACCTCTCTGACATGTTAGGAGAGCAAGTGGCCAATGAACAGATTCAACGCTATGTAGACCATCAAGTAAGCACATTCTTATCAAGCAGATAAGTTCCAAAAAGAAAGATAAAAATGAAAAAACACGGCTTCCTACTCAAGAGGCCGTGTTTACATCTATAAGTGAATTCGCCTTATACTAAGCTTTCGTTCCATACCCGTAATGGTAATAATAATAATTTTCGCTTTTCGTGAGTTTTTTCTTATTGAGTATCGTCCCAATAATCTTGACACCGACAAGATCCAAGGACTCCTTCGCCTTCTTCAAGGCCACCTTGCTCACCTGATGAGCACTAACGACAAAGAGCACGCCATTGACCTCCTGCCCCAGTAGTCGTGCATCCGCTACCGAAAGAACAGGCGGAGAGTCGACGATCACAAGGTCATACATCTCGGTAAGTTGTTTGATGAGCTCTTTCATCGCTTTGGATCCCACAACTTCTGCGGGATTTGGCGGAAGTGCACCGCTTGTCAGCACATCAAGGTTCTCGACTTTCGTGTGCTGGATGGCTGATGTAAGCTCGCTTTGCTTGATCAATACACTCGTCACACCGGTTTGATTCGATAGCTGAAATACCCTGTGCATCATCGGTTTACGCAGATCCGCATCGACAATGATCGTGCGGCGTCCTGCTTGGGCATTGACGATCGCAAAGTTAGCGCCTGTCACCGTTTTGCCTTCTCCAGGCATGCTGCTTGTGACCACCATCGAGCGAATCGGTTCATCGACACCCATGAAGTCAAGGTTCGCGCGAATCACACGATACACTTCTGACACGGTGGAATTCGGATTTAAAATGGTCACCAGGTTTTGCTGTCTATCCGTCTCTTTCATCATAAACACCCTTTGCACTTAGTCGCGTTTTATAGCACTACTTGCTGCCGTTTGAACCACAGCACTCGCCGAACTTTGCACTGCCTTCGCAGCTTTGCTTTCTGTCGCAGGATGAATCAAAGGAACGACACCAAGTACAGGTACACCAAGAATTTGCGCAGCTTCTTCTTCCGAACGAACCGAGTCATCCAGATATTCGATCAAAAAGGCAAGACCGACACTGACCATCAGACCGAGGATGAACGCAATCGCGATATTTTGCTTCTTATTGGGACTCACTGGCGGCGTATTCGCTTGAACCACAGCAGGATCGATGATCTGCACGTTACTCACTTGCATGATCTGCACGACTTTCTTTTGAAACACCGATGCCAGAGTATTGGCGATGTTAGCGGCAAGATCAGCCGAGTTTGCTTTGACATTTAAGGTAATGACTTCGGATTGGTTATTCGATGTTAGTGAGATCATACTGGCTAATTGTGAAGGTTTATAGGAAAGTTTTAAGTCTTGTATCACATTATCTAAAATAACGTTACTCGTCATAATTTGACTATAGGTTTGCACCAAAGATTCATTGGCTTGAATGGCACTATACAAAGCATCCATCGCGGCTTGGCTCGGCGTCGTCTTTTGGTTTACGAGTAGCGTGGTACTTTCTTCGTACGTCGGTTTGATAAAAAATTCACTAGCGATACCGCTTACCAAGGCCGCGATCACCGTGATGCTGACGATCATCACCCACCAGCGCTTAATGATGGCCCAATATTCTTTCAAAGAAATTTCTGCTGTGCCCTCCATACGTAACCTCACTTGTACTCATAGTCTTGTCGCGCTCTATTATACACGGACAATCATGTCGGTCAAACACGAATATAGTAATTTGCAGGCGAAACTTGTCTTTTTCACTATAGAATTCCTTGTCAATTTCCGCAATCTTTTTTATGATAATCTTATAAAAATGGGGTGAAACTTCTATGTCCGACTTCGTTGATCTTCACACGCATATTCTCCCAGGCCTTGATGATGGACCGCTTGAAATAAACATCTCAAACGCCATGGCGCGTGCTTGGCTCGCCGATGGTGTGACCAAAATCTTCGCCACGCCACATGGCTTTTCACCTTCGTACCACGCCGACCCTGCCGTGAGTCAAAAGGCCCTTCTCGATCTTCAGACGGCTTTGGTTGCGCAAGGCATTCCCCTCGAGCTTCAAATTGGTATGGAAGTCAGACATCATCGCGATCTCCTTTCTCACCTAGAGCAAGGCGTTGCCTTATGTCTTGGTGCTAAGAAGGTCGGACCGCGCTTTCTTCTTTTGGAATTTCCCACAAGAGAATGGCCCAGTGAAGCGAACGAACTGATCTATGAACTGCGGCTTCGTGAGATCACGCCGATCATCGCGCATCCAGAAAGAAACCTCATCGCGCAAAAAGATGACGATAAAGTCGCGCAAGCGATCGAAGAAGGCGCATGGATGCAAGTGACCACAGGGTCCATCACGGGGGAATTTGGCTCCTTATGTCAAAAATTGTCGAGACGGTGGATAGGCGAAGGTTTTGTCCATTTGGTAGCAAGCGATGCACATGATCCACAGATTCGCAAACCAGGCTTGCAAGTTTCCTATGATTGGATTACAAAGAAGTGGGGATACGTGAATGAAGCAACGAGATTTGTCGAAAATGCCGAGCTAGTTTGGCAGACGTCAAAGCTTTCGTAACGAATAGAATACAGTAACGTGATTTCGGGGGACATCACTATATGGCAGATCACCTTAAAATGCTAACAAGAATACATAATTTGTTGCAAATCATCGGACTTTTAGTCTCTTTTATCTTATCGTATAATCTTTTTTTAGCGGTCAAATCCAAGATACCTTTTCAATTTCACTCTCCGCTAAGCTTGATGACGCTAGGCATCTTACTTGTCGTGTGGGGCATCGTGCTTGCCATGCGTCAAGAACATAGTCCTGATCTGAGCAAACCTTTTTATGACCATGTCATTCATACGCTCAAATCCACGATCTTTTCGCTTCTACTCTATGGCACGACCATCTTTCTTTTTCACCTCAATCAATTGAGCCGCATCATCGCAATCGGCTTTGCGATCATCAGCTTTGCCTTATTTCTCATAATCGTCTTTATCCTAAAAACCGCGTTTAAAATGATGAAAAACTCCGATCGACGACTCATCATCGTACCGGATGCCGATAAAGAATCCCAAGCTGCCTATCAAGAAGTAGCCAGTGCTAGCTTTGCTATCTCAGGCTCTATGGATACGATGCACTTGGCCTCGTCGACATCACAACTTGGCACCGTGGGCGGCCTTGAAGCGTACCTTGAGACAAACGCCGTGGATTGCGTGATGCTCTATCCCACGCTTGCTGCCAAAGAGATCGAGTATTGTATTCGCGCTTGCCAATTACGCGGTATCCCATCTGAACTGTTGATCGGGCAGCTATCGCTCACCGCCGCGCGCCATGAGGTGATCGAGATGCCCTATGGAACGGCAATTCGCATCTTGCCACACCGCAATGCACCTTTTGGCCGCGCTTTTAAACGCCTGACGGATATCTTCTTAGCAGGGATTGCGCTGATCATCTTATCACCTGTCTATCTCATTATCATGATACTCATCAAGTGGACAAGCCCTGGCCCCGTCTTTTTT